>NZ_JAKRNG010000005.1:0-123802 GCF_022347125.1 Helcobacillus sp. ACRRO | reverse complement strand
GTTCCGGTGGTCATAGCGTTGGGGAAACGCCCGGTTACCTTTCCGAACCCGGTAGCTAAGCCCAACTGCGCCGATGGTACTGCACTCGGGAGGGTGTGGGAGAGTAGGTCGCTGCCGGACTCTTTTCTTGTGTGGTGTGGGCTCCAGCCTTGTGGTTGGGGCCCACACGCATTTAATTGTTCTTCCGCGGCACAGGTTCATTGACGCTGCTTGTTGCTGTGTGTGAAGGACTGGCCCCGGCGGCCATCCGCTGCGACCGACCCGTTGCAGTCGCGTGCCCGTGCCGCAGATGGCGGATGTCCTGACATGCGCACCAGACCGCATAGGGGCCGTCCGGACAGGCGCACCGCAGTGCACCTCCATTCTGGGCTCTCACTGCGCTCGCATGAACGCCGTGACTTCTGCTAACTACTGCCGCGGGCCCGTAGGTGGACACGGTCAGGTGCCCTAGTCTTGATGTGTAACCCCATAGCGCCAGCGCCCTGAGGCAGGAGAACTGAATTGTCTGACTACGAGCACCGCTCCGACCGCGGCAAACGCCGTGACTGGTCCCACTCATCTCAGTCTCGCCGCGCGGGTGGCTACCCCCGCTCCAACGAGCAACGGCGCGATACCAGCCGGGGCGACCGCCGTCAGCGCCGCGACGAGCGCGGTGACGCACAGGGCCGCAGCCGCGACGAGCGCAGCCGCGGCGAATACGGCGATAATCGAGGGCGTCGAAGTGACGTCAACCATCGCCGCCGTGACGATTCACAGTCCACACCTTGGTGGGAAAAGCGGGACAACGGCAGCGGCGATGCCGCCGGCCAGTCCCGATCGCACCGACACAGCGCCGGCTCCCGTCGGGACGAGCGTCATTCTGCCCACCGAGGCCCGGGAGATGACCGCCGGGGCGGCAGTCATCGCGGCGACTCCCGTCGAGATGACCGGCGCAGTGACCGCAACGATTCCCGCCGCGACGGCCGAGGCGGCTACCGCAAGGATTCGCCTCGGGATGACCGAGGCGGCTACCGCAAGGATTCCCGCCGCGGCGAGCGAGGGGGACACCAGCAGGATCGTGGAGGGTTCCGCCAGCAGCGCCGCGACGACCGTGGGCATCGCGATGACCGGCGTGGGCCCCGCAGCGACCGCCGCGACTTCAGCAGCGCGCCTGTGGACCGCCAGCAGGACCGTGACGACCGGATCCGTACTGGTCGGGAACCGTTCGTGCCCGCCGACATCACCGGTCGCGAGCTCCCCAAGGAGATCCGCTCGGAGCTGAAGACCCTCACCAAGGACCAGGAGGAGCGCGTCAGCCGCCACCTCGTCCAAGGCATGCTCATCCAGGACACCGATCCCGAACTCAGCCTCGACCACTTCCGCTGGGCCACCCGATTCGGTGCACGCGCAGCGACCGTCCGCGAAATGTACGGCGTCCGGCTCTACGGGGCCGGAGAGTACCGCGCCGCAATCCGCGAACTGCGCGCCGCCATGCGCATGAACGGTCGCAACGACATGCTGCCGATCATCGCCGACTGCGAACGCGGGCTCGGCCGCCCCGAACGCGCCCTCGACGTCGCAGCGCAGCCGGAAGCGGAATCCCTGAGCGAATCCGACACCATCGAACTGATGATCGTCGTCGCCGGTGCCTACGCCGACATGGGCGATATCGACCTTGCCCTCGCGTCCCTTGACATCCCAGCGCTGCGCCAGAAGGTGAACGGACAGTGGCAGGTGCGCCTCTGGGTGGCCTACTCCGACCTCCTGGAGAAGGCCGGACGCAGCGATGAAGCCATCAAGTGGCTGACCCTCGCCGCCGACGCCGACACCAATGAGATCACCGACGCCGGGGAGCGCCTGGGCCGCCCCAGCAAGGTCCAGGCACCCGTCGTGCTCGAAACCGATGAACAGATCGGCGTCATGGACGTCCTCGACGACTTCCTCGCCGAGGAGCGCGAACGCGAACGAGAAGCAGCCGACGACGCTGCCCGTTCAGAAGACACTGCGGAAGCAGGCGCCGACGATGACGCCGAACCGGCAGAAGACAGCGAGATGTCCGACCCTCAGCCCAGCCCGGAGGGGGCCGGCACCGAGGACGCCGCCGATATCGAGACCGACGACGAGGACACCGATGCGCGCCAGGACTGAACTCAGCTTCCTCGACCGCTTCGACGCCCTCCTGCTCGACATGGACGGCACCCTCATGCACGGTCATCGCCCCATCGACCACGCGGTCGACAGCGTGGATGCCGCTCGCTCCCACGGGACGGCGATCGCATTCGCCACCAACAACGCCTCCCGGACTCCCGACATGGTGGTGGAGCACCTCACGGCGCTCGGCTTCAGCGCGCACGCGCATGAAGTGGTCAACTCACCCCACGTCGCAGTCGCCGTGCTCGAGCAGAGCGTCCCCGCACCCGCCCAGGTGCTCGTCGTCGGCGGCGACGGCATCACCCATGAACTCGACGCACGGGGATACGAACCCGTCCGCGAAGCCGATGACACGGTCGCGGCCGTGATCCAAGGATTCGCCCCCACCGTCGGGTGGCGCGACCTCGCTGAGGCGGCCTACGCCATCCGCGCCGGTGCCCTGTGGATCGCCACCAACGCGGACTCCACCCTCCCCACGGAACGCGGCCTCGCGCCCGGCAACGGATCCCTCGTCGCCGCGCTCACCCATGCCACCGGTCAGCAGCCGCAGATCGCCGGCAAACCCCAGCCCGCAATGTTCACCACCGCCGCACAGCAGGTGTCCTCGCATGCCCCGCTCGTCGTCGGCGACCGACTCGACACCGACATCGAAGGCGGCAACCGTGCCGACCTGCCCACCCTGCACGTCCTCACCGGCGTCTCCAGCTGGCAGGACGCCGCCTACGCCGAGCCGATCCAGCGCCCGACCTTCATCCGGCCCGACCTCTCCTTCCTCACCGGCCCCGCCGGCGACCCCAACGTGGAGACCGGCGCGACCGGCGAAGACGAGGGCAGCGGGAGCACCGAGGGAGAGACACGTGAGGCCGGTGGGGGAGAAGGCAGCGGGAGCGTCCGGGCCGCACGCTGCGTGTACGGGCCAGTGACCGCGGAGCTCGCCGACGGCATCATCACCGTCAACGCCACCGACCAGGACTGGCACACCCACCAGGCCGTCATCAGCCTCATCCGCGCCACCCACCCCGACCGCGCCTTCGCCGGCGAGATCCGCCTGACGAACACCACCATCACCGCGGACAGCGAGGCCGCTGCGGCACGGTGAGCACCCGCATCGACACCGCGCTCCATCAGCGCGGCCTCGCATCCTCGCGCACCCACGCCCGCCGCATCGTGGAGGAAGGCAGGGCGCTCATCAACGGCGCCCGGGCCCGGCGCGCATCCGCTCCCGTCGGCCCTGACGACCGCCTCGACGTCACCGGAGCACCCGTCGGCGGCGAATACGCCTCCCGGGCCGCCCACAAGCTCGCCGGCGCCCTCACCGCCTTCCACCTCGACGACACGGCCGACGGGTCCCACGCTCTGGACCTCGGCGCCTCCACCGGCGGATTCACCGACGTCCTCCTGCGCGCCGGCGCCCGCACCGTCACCGCCGTCGACGTCGGCACCGGGCAGCTCATCGAGCGCCTCCGCGCCGACGAGCGTGTGCGCAGCCTCGAACAGACCGACGCCCGCACCCTCAGCGTCGACACCGTCGGTCACCGGCCCGACCTCATCGTCTCCGACGTCTCCTTCATCTCCCTCACCCAGATCATCCCCACGATCAGCCGCGTCGCCGCCGACGGCGCCGACATCGTCCTCATGGTCAAACCCCAATTCGAAGTGGGCCGGGGCAACCTCCCGAAATCCGGGGTCGTCACCGACCCCGCGCTCTGGCGCCGCGCCATCGCCGCTGTCGCCGAGGCCTGCGCCGAGCACGCACTGACCGTCGTCGGCGTGCAGGAGAGCACGCTGCCCGGCCAAAACGGCAACCGTGAGTTCTTCCTCCATGGGCGCAACACCCCACCCAATCCCGCCTGCTCCCACCACGTCTGTGGGATGATCGACGAAGCAGTCGAACGGGCCAGCGGACGCGGAGAAGGAAGGACCAGATGATACGCCGATTCCTTCTCTATCTGCACACCGGGCGCTCCAGCGCGCTGCGCGGCCTCGCCCAGGTGATCCACGAAATGCGCAACCGCGGCGTGCGCACCGGCATCCTCGACCAGCAGCTCACCGAGATGCGCGAAGCCGACCCCGCGCTGCTGCCCGACGGCCTCCTCGAGGCCATCGACGGGCCGGACGTCGACATCGTCCACGACCTCGACCCCGCCATCGACGAACTCGTCATCGTCCTCGGCGGCGACGGCACCATCCTGCGCGCCCTCGAGATCGCCCGCGAGCACAGCGTCCCCGTACACGGAGTCAACCTCGGACACGTCGGCTTCCTCGCCGAATCCGAAGCGGCCGACCTCGCCACCACCGTTCACCGCCTGCTGGACGGGGACTACTCGATCGAGAAGCGCGGCACCCTCAACATCGAGGTGTACGACGCTGAGGACCGCATGGTGGCGGCCGAGTGGGCCCTCAACGAAGCCAGCCTGGAGAAGTCCGACCGGCAGAAGATGGTCCACGTCGTCATCGAGATCGACGGCCGCCCCGTCTCCACCTTCGGCTGCGACGGCGTCATCCTGTCCACCTCGACCGGCTCCACCGCATACGGCTTCAGCGCCGGCGGACCCGTCGTCTGGCCGGAGGTCGACGCATTCCTCGTCGTCCCACTGGCCGCCCACGCTCTCTTCGCGCGCCCCCTCGTCCTGGGACGCTCCAGCGAAGCGGCCATCGAGATCACCGCCGACAATACGTGCAGCGCCGTCCTCACCATGGACGGCCGACGCGTCCTCGACGTTCACGCCGGCATGCGCATCGAATCGGTGCTCTCACCCAACTCCATCCAGTTCGCGCGACTGACCCACACCCCCTTCGCCGACCGCCTCGTGGAGAAGTTCGAACTGCCCGTCGACGGCTGGCGCGGTCGCGGGCACGATGACCCCGCCGCGCAGGAGCGCTGATGCTGACCTCCCTCGCCATCCGCCACATCGGCGTGATCGACGACGCCGTCCTCGACTTCGGGCCCGGATTCACCGCCATCACCGGCGAAACCGGCGCCGGAAAGACCATGGTCGTCACCGGACTGTCCCTCCTGCTCGGCACCCGCCTCGACAAGCGCCGAGCCGGGGTGTCCAGCACCGTCGAGGGCCGCCTCCGCGTCGACGGATCCCCGCTGCTCCAGCACCGCCTCGACGACCTCGGCGCCGAAGCCGAAGACGGCGAAGTGCTCGTCGTCCGCCGCGTCACCAAGGACGGACGCTCCCGCGCCCATGTCGGCGGGGTCCCCATCCCCGTCTCCACCCTCGCCGAACTCGTCGGCGAGAACATCACGATCCACGGTCAGAGCGACCAGATCCGCCTGAAGAGCCCCGACCTGCAGCGCGACGCGCTCGACTCCACCATCGGCCCCGAATTCGACGACCTCCTCGCCGAGCATCGCGCCACCTTCCGGTCCCGCCGCGACAACGCCGCCGAACTGGAGCGCATCCGCGCCCTCCTCGCCGACCGCGAGCAGCGCGAGCAGGAACTCACCAGCATCCTCACCACCCTCGAAGAGGTGGACCCGCAGCCGGGGGAGGACGACGCTCTGCGCGAGGAGATCACCCGCCTCAGCGACGCCGCCGACGCCGCCGACGCGTTCGACACCACCCTCATGCACCTCGTCGGCGACGAAACCGGCAGCGCCCTCACCCGCCTCGACGAGGCCATCGCCGCCATCACCGCGCTCGACTCCGACTCCACCCCCGGCCTCGCACCCCTTGTGGATCGGCTCGTCTCCGCCCGCGAAGAGCTCAGCGACACCGCCGCCGACCTCTCATCCCTGCAGGACGACTCCCACGCCTCCCCGGGCCGCATGGAGGAAGCACAGCAGCGTCTCCACACCCTCAGCGTCCTCGTCCGCGACCTCGGGCCGCGGCTGGACGGCGCCGCCACCGTCACCGAACTGCTGGACAACTCCGCCGGCGCCGTCAGCGCCCTCCACGACCTCGAAAGCGCCGCCGACACCAGCGAACAGCTCACCGCCCGCATCGTCGAACAGGACGAGGAGCTCGACGATCTCGCCGCCCAGCTGAGCCAGCGGCGCCGCACCGCCGCCGAACGCCTCGCCGATCGCATCGAGACCGAACTCGCCACACTCGAGATGCCCGGCGCGAAGATCCGAGTCGACATCGCACCCGCACCCGCCCGTGAGCACGGCCGCGACCTCGTCACGTTCCTCATGCAGCCCCACCGCAACGCCGAGTTCATGCCGCTGGCGACCGGTGCCTCCGGAGGTGAGCTCTCCCGCGTCATGCTCGCACTCGAAGTGTCGCTCGTCGCCGACCGCACCGACCGCAACCAGGAGATCGGCCACCCCGTCTTCATCTTCGACGAGATCGACGCCGGCATCGGCGGCAAAGCGGCCCGCGCCGTCGGCGAGCGCCTCGCTCACCTCGCCGGTGAAGCCCAGGTCATCGTGGTGACGCACCTGCCGCAGGTCGCCTCCTACGCCGGAACCCACCTCACCATCGTGAAGGAGACCCGCGGCGAGGAGACCTCCTCCCGAGTCGACCTGCTGGACAGCGACGGGCGCGTCCACGAACTCGCGCGCATGCTCGCCGGCGACGCCTCCTCGGAAGCCGCCCTCACCCACGCTGAGGAACTGCTCGCCGAATCCGCCGCCGCAGCACAGACCGCCGCATCCCGGTACGCCGCCGCTCCGGGCCGGAAGAAGAAACGGACCCAGGCGGGGGAGAAGCGATGAGCACCGTGCACACGCCCGCCGTCACCACCGGCATCGCCCGCATCGGACGCCGCACCAAGGACCTCACCAAACGGCTGGTCCCCGGCGACATCGCGGTCATCGACCACGAGGACATCGACCGCGTCGCCGCGGAAGCACTCGTGGAGAAGAAACCGGCCGCGGTGATCAACGCCGCGCAGTCCATCTCCGGGCGCTACCCCAACATGGGCCCCCAGATCCTGGTGGACGCCGGCATCATCGTCATCGACATCGAACACGACACCCTGCTGGAGACGATCGGCGAAGGCCACGAACTCACCCTGGACGGTGCCGATGTGCGCCTCGCCACCGGGGACGTCCTCCAGGGCAAGCGCTACACCCCGTCCATCGTCGCCGAGGACCTGCGCCGCGCCCGCGAGGGCCTCTCCGAACAGCTGGTGAAGTTCGCGGAGAACACCATGGAATACATGGTGCAGGAGCGCGATCTGCTCATCAACGGGGTCGGCACACCGGATGTGCGCACGGTCTTCCAGGACCGGGCCGTGCTCATCGTGGTGCGCGGCTACCACTACAAGGAGGACCTCACGGTCCTGCAGCCGTTCATCCGCGAGAACCGTCCCATCATCGTCGGAGTCGACGGCGGTGCCGACGCCGTCCTCGATGCCGGCTATCGGCCTGACATGATCATCGGAGACATGGACTCCGTGTCCGATCGCGCGCTGCGCTGCGGAGCCGAACTCGTCGTCCACGCCTACCGCGACGGCCGCGCCCCCGGGATGGAGCGCCTCGCCGAACTCGGCCTCGACGACGACGCCGTGACCTTCCCGGCCTCCGGTACCAGTGAGGACATCGCCATGCTGCTGGCCGACGACCGAGGCGCCGACGTCATCGTCGCAGTCGGCACCCACGGCACCCTCGAGGAGTTCCTCGACAAGGGCCGCGCCGGCATGTCCTCCACGTTCCTCACCCGGCTGCGCGTCGGCTCCAAACTGGTGGACGCCAAAGGCGTGTCCCGCCTGTACCGTCAGCGCATCTCCACCCTTCAGCTGTTCGCCCTCGTGGCGGCGGGCCTCGTGGCGATCATCGCCGCCCTGTCCGTCACCGCCGGCGGGCAGACCCTCATCCAGCTGCTCGGCGCTCGGCTCGACGATTTCCTGTCGTGGTTCACCGGACTGTTCACGCTGCAGAGCGTTCCGGCGAGCGCAGCCGCCCTTCTGCTGCCGCCCCGGCTGACCCGACCCTTCCGGGAAGAGACCCATGATTGATTTCCGCTACCACCTCGTGTCCCTCGTCGCCGTCTTCCTGGCGCTCGCCCTCGGCATCGTGCTCGGCGCGGGGCCCCTGCGGCAGAGCCTCGGCGAACAGCTCACCAACCAGGTGGAGCAGCTGCGCCGCGACAAGGACGAGCTGCGCGCTCAGAACACGGAGCTGACGGACGGCGCCAAGCGCCTCACCAGCTACATCGACGCCTCCGGCAAAGAGCTGCTCGCCGGCGCCCTGCCCGATGGCGCCCCCATCACCATCATCTCCGACGGCGAATCCGTCGCCACCGCCGCTGACCAGGTGAGCGAACGCGTCACCCAGGCCGGCGGCACCACCGGCAACCGGATCAGCCTGAACCCGTCCCTGTGGGACCCGGCCGCGGAGGCCAAGCGCACTGACACCCTCACCGCCCTCACCAGCCGCTGGCCGGAGCTCGCCGCACAGACCTCGACCAGCGGCGAAGGCCTCATGCATGCGCTGATGGTCGCGATCTCCCCGCAGTCGCCCCTCAGCGACGCCGACCGCACTGAGGTGGTCAAGCGCCTCGCGGCCGATGGTTTCATCACCAGTGACGGCGGCTCAGTGGTCGCCCCTGCCGGGCTCGTGTACGTCGCAGCCGCCCCCGACACGTTCACCAACCCGGACGACAGCGCCGCCCAGGATGCCGAGCGCACCAGCCGAGTCGAAGCGGTGCAGATGCGGTTCGTGACCGACATGCGCGAGGCGAAGGCTCCGATCGTGGTCGCGGGGCAGTCGCCGACGCTGCACGAATCCGTCGGCCTGGTCCGCACCATCCGCCGCACCACCGACCTGCAGTCCGTGTCGACGGTCGATGCCGTCACCTCACCAGAGGGTCCGGTCGTGATCGTGCTCGCCCTGGCCGAATCGGTGCGCGGCGGCAGCTCAGGTCACTACGGCGCCGCCCCCGACGCACAGTCCCCGATGCCGGCGCTGCCCAGCTCCCCAGCCGGCGGCGGCCAGTCCGGCGCAGACGCCCCGGACGCCTCTCAGCCGACGGAACCCGCGCAGCCCGCCGACGCGGACACCGACACCACCAGCGGCAGCGGTGCGTCCCCCGATTCGGGTGGGCAGAAGAACCAGCGCCGCACCAGCACTCCCACCCCTTCCGCGCCGCAGGGCGCCAGTGACTCCGGAGGAGACCGATGACCGCCGCTTTCGCCGCCGCCAACACCACCACCGCCGCGCAGGCAGCCTTCGACTCCGGCATCGCCGCGCTCCCGCCGGAGCTCGCGGGCGACGTCAGCCGGGCTCTGCAGCGCACCAACTACCGCGGCTCCACCGTCAGCCTCGCCGAAGGCATCGGCGTCATCGCAGGGATCGTCGGCGGAGCGTCCGGGGCCCTGCCGATGCGGGAGCGCGCCGCACTCGCCGCCATCGGCGCTCTCGGCCTCATCGACGACCTCGCCGAACCCTTCCTGCAGGACCACGGGACCACCGCCTCCAAGGGGCTGCGAGGTCACCTCGGTGCGCTGCGCCGCGGACGCCTCACCACGGGCGCTGCGAAGGCGCTCGCCATCCCCGCCGCCGCCGCCGTCATCTCGCTGCACCAGCCGAAGGCACTGGACCGAGCCATCGACACGGTCCTCATCGCCGGCAGCGCCAACCTCATCAACCTGTTCGACCTGCGGCCCGGCCGCGCCCTCAAAGCCACAGCAGCACTCTCCGCCGTTCCCGGTCTCGGGGTTCTCTCCCGTCTGCGCGACGGCGACCTGGACGAATCGGCGCGGGACCTGCTGCTGGGAATCCTCGGCGTCATCGCGTCCGCCGCCCCCGCCGATCTCGATGAGGTCGGGATGCTCGGCGACAGCGGAGCCAACATCCTCGGCGCCGCCGTCGGCACTGCCGCGTCGCGCGTCCTGCCGCGCTCCGCCCGCGTCGCGCTCGCCGCCGCCCTCGTGGGACTGACGCTCGCCAGTGAGACCGTGTCGTTCTCCCGCATCATCGACTCGGTCCCCGCGCTGCGCGCCATCGACCGTCTGGGACGCGCCGAATGACGGTGAATGCACCGAACGGGTCCCGAACGCGGGCCCTGATCCGCGCCGCCGGCATGATCGCCGTGGTGACGATCCTCGCCCGCATCGCCGGATTCATCCGCTACCTGGTGTTCGGCGCCAGCGTCGGCGCCGGCGACGTCGGCACCGCCTACTCCTCCGCGAACCTCGTCCCCAACGTCCTGTTCGAGGCTGCCGCCGGCGGCGCCCTCGCCGGCATGGTGATCCCGCTGATCGCGGGGATGGAGATCACCGCGAGCCGACGAGCCGACCGCATCATCTCCGCGCTCCTGACCTGGACGCTGATCATCACCGCGGTGCTCGCCGGTCTTGTCATCGCGTTCGCGCACCCGATCTCCGAGTTCGTGTTCGCGCAGGGAAGCTCCTCCCTCTCCACCGCCGGGGTGGACCTGGGCGCACGCTTACTGCGGGTCTTCGCCCTGCAGCTGCCGCTGTACGGCATCACGATCGTGCTCGGAGCGTTCCTGCAGGCCCGCAAGCGCTTCTTCTGGCCCGCGTTCGTCCCTCTCGTGTCCTCGCTGATGGTGATGGCGACCTACGCGGCGTACGCGGCGTCGGTACCGCCCGCCGTGTCGGTGGCGACGCTGCCGCCGGGCGGCGAGTTCTGGCTGGGCTGGGGCACCACCCTCGGCGTGGCCGCGATGGCGCTGCCGCTGATCATCCCGTCGCTGAAGGCAGGCCTGCGCTACCGACCCACCCTCACCCTGCCGCGCGGCGTCACCCGCCACGCCCTCGGGCTCGCCGCCGCCGGGATGACCGCGGTGCTCGCGCAGCAGGCCGTCACCGCCCTCGTGCTGATCCTCGCGGTCCGCGCCGGCGGCTCCGGCACCCTACCCCTGTTCCAGTACGGTCAGGCCGTCTACCTCCTGCCGTACGCCATCCTGCTGGTGCCGATCATGACCACCGTGTTCCCCACCCTGTCCGAGTCGAGGCTCGCCGGCGACAAGGCGGAACTGTCGCGGCTGGCTCTCGGGTCGATGCTGTCGATCACTGCACTGGCGGGCGTCGGCGGCGCCGCGCTGTGGGGCGCATCCGTCGGTCTGGAGCGCTTCTTCACCGCGATCGACCGGACGGGAGTGGTCGGTGTCGGCGCCGTGACCGCCGCGTTCGCGATCGGACTGATCCCGTTCGGGGTCGTCATGCACTCCATCCGGGTGCTCAACGCGGCCCTGAAATCGCGCGAAGCACTGATGGTGGGGGCGGTGCCGTGGCTGTGCGCGGGACTGCTGATCACCTTCACCGTCCTCACCTCGAGCACCCGCACCGCGTCCGAGGCGGCCGTGCTGTTCGCGTTCTCGATCGCGATCGGGCAGATCGTCGGTGCGGTCAGCGCGATCACCGTGCTGCGTGAGCACACGCTCGCGCCCGAGGACGGGGCGGCGATGATGCGCGGAACCGCGACGGCGGCCATGGCGTCGATCGTGGCGTCCGTCGGCGGCTACTTCGGCGGGCGGGCCGCGGAACCGATGATGACGGGGGCCGCCACCGCCGCGCTGCTCGGCGCCGTGATCGGCGTCGCCGCCGGAGCGGCCTGCCTGGGGCTGATCGCCGTGCTCGACCCCGCTCGTGCCCGCGCCGTCATCGGCATCGCCGGTTCTCTGCTGCCGGGCCGCCGAGCAGAGCGCACCGCCGACGAATCAGCATGATCATCATTCGTCCCCGCGCCGCCGGCGGCATCCTCAGCCACATCCGCGATGAGCACCGGATGCTCACCGCAGCCGGCCACCCCACCCTGGACGCCGGCCCTACCGACGATGCGATTCCCGCGAGCGCCATCCACCATCACGGCATGCCGATCGGTGCCCGCCCGCACCCGCTGCGGGACCTCCGCGCCGTGCTCGCCCTGCGGACCCTGCTGGGCCGCAGCCCCGGCGTCGCGGTGCACGCCCACGGGGTGCGGGCCGGGGCACTGGCCGTTCTGGCCCGTCGAGGCTGTGCGCCTGAACGCCGCGGTCGACTCATCGTCACCCTGCACAACGCCCTCCCCACTCGAGGTGTCAGCGCCGCAGTGGGGGCGGTGCTGCTGCGGATCACCGCTCGCGGGGCCGACGGCATCCTCGCCGTCTCCCCGGACCTCGCGGATGCCGCACGAGCCGCCGGTGCGGAGCAGGTGGAGCGCGCTGTCATCCCCGCGCAGCGACCCGGCGCCACCGACGCGCCGCGCGACTCCGAGGAGCTGGCCTCGGCACGGCGCGATGGCCGCGACCCGAACCCATCACGCGGAACCGATACCGACTCGGAGCCCCTGCGTCTGCTGATGCCGGCGCGGCTCGCCCCGCAGAAGGACATCCCCACCGCCCTCGCGGCCATGGCCCTGCTGAAGGAGCGCGGCATGGGGCCGGTGCGGCTCGACATCGCGGGGGAGGGGCCGCTGCGCCACCACCTCGAGCAGCTCATCGCCGGCTCCGGGGAGGAAGCGCACCTGCTCGGCCACCGCACCGACCTCCCGGCCCTCATGGCCGACGCAGACGTGATCGTGCAGAGCTCCGCCTGGGAAGGACAGCCCGTCGCGATCCAGGAAGCACTGCACCGCGGGTGCGCCGTGATCGCCACCGACGCCGGCGGCACCCGCTGGGTGACGGAGGACGCTGCCCTGCTCGTGCCACCGGCGGACCCGTCGGCCCTCGCCGACGCGATCGTGCAGATGAGCGATGCCGCAGTGCGCGCTGACTTCCGCCTGCGGGCCCTCCGCCGATCCCACAGCCTGCCCGGCGATGCGGACCTGCTGGAGCAGATCACCCGGCTGCTGCAGCTCGACTGAAGGAGAACTGATGCTCACCGACCGCTTCGGCGCTCGCCCCACCGTCCAGTCCCGAGCCGTCCATTCCGGCATGATCTGGACGGTCCGGCGTGACACCGTCGACTTCGCCGACGGGGTCCGCTTCGACCGCGAATACATCGACCATCCCGGTGCGGTCGCCGTCCTCGCGTTCACCGACGACGCCCGCGCCGTCATCATCCGGCAGTACCGCCACCCGGCCGGTGGGTGCTTCGCGGAGATCCCCGCGGGACTGCTCGACAAGGACGGCGAGGCACTCGGGGACGCGGCCCTGCGCGAACTGGCGGAGGAGACCGGGTACGAGGCGACGCGGATCCATCACCTCCTCGACGTCTTCCCGTCGGCGGGCAGCTCCAGTGAGATGATCCGGATCTTCGTCGCTCTCGACGCCCATCCCGCCGCCTCCGTGGAATTCGACCGGACGGATGAGGAAGCGGAGATCGAGGTGGAGCTCGTGCCGCTGGGGGAGCTGGTCGACGCCGTCCTCGGCGGTGAGGTCACCAATGCGGCGCTGGGCAGCGCAGTGCTCGCCGTCTGGGCGCATCTGAACCGGCAGGGTCTGGGCGAGGCGGATGTTGCTCAGCTGGACCTGCCCGACGCCGACCGACCGCTGCCGGGCGCCTGACCCCAGCGCGCATGTCCCACCCGAGCGCAGTGACCGGTGCGGGTCAGCGGCGGGGGAGTGCCGCCTGAAGCAGCGGCGCCACCTGCTGAGCCTGCCACGGCCGCGCACCGACGGCCTCGAGCTCGCGGCGCACAGCGGCCGTATCATCGGACGCCGTCTCGTGGTTCCACACCCACTGACGCACCTGCCCGGGGGAGATCAGGTTCTCCACCGGCATGCGGATCTCCTCAGCGTGCCGAAGCAGGCGCTCGCGCACAGTCCGGTACCGCTCCTGCACCTCCGGGTGCTTCCGCGCCCACGACTTGTGGTGCGGGTGCGGGCCCTTCTCGTTCGTCTCCGGCAGATGCCCGACCCCCAGGGCGCGGGCGGCGCGGGCCGCCTGCCACCAGGCCTCGCCCTGCTTCATCCCCTTCGGCATGGCCGCCAGGAAATCCGCCTTCGTCCGCATCGACGCCTTCACCATCGCCATCAGGTGCTTGTCGCGCACCACCATGAACGGAGCGATGTCCGCGGTCCGCGCCATCTCATCGCGCTTCGTCCACAGGGCACGGGCGATCGCGAGCTGCTTGCGGGACCGCAGTGAACTGACCCCGCTGAGGGACCGCCACGGCTCATCGGGAACCTCCGGGTGGGAGAACCGCATCTCGTGGTGGAACTCCTGCAGGGCCCATTCCCACTTCCCGTCGTGGCGCAGACGCTCCGTCAGCGCGTCCCGCAGCGGCAACAGGTACTCCACATCGAGAGCGGCATAGGCCAGCCAGGAGGTCGGCAGGGGGCGCTTCGACCAGTTCGAGGCGGAGTGCTCCTTCGCCAGGCGCACCCCTATGAACTCCTCCACTACGGCACCGAGGCCGACGCGCTCCAGACCGAGGAGCCGACCGGCGACCTCCGTATCGAACAGCCCCGCGGGCTCCATTCCGTCCATCGCCAAGGACGGCAGGTCCTGCCGGGCGGCATGCAGCACCCAGGTGCGGGAGTTCATCAGCTCCACGAAGCTGCGCGGCAACCGCATCGCCAGCGGATCCACCAGCACGGTGCCTGCGGATTCGCTGCGCACCTGGATCAGGTACGCCTTCGCGCTGTACCGGTAGGAGGAGGCGCGCTCCACATCGACCGCGAGGTCCTCCTCGGCCGCCACGCGGTCGCACCACGCCAGGAGCTGCTGGATCGTGGTGGTGAGCTCAGGAGTGCCGCCGGCTGGTTCGCGCACCAGCGGCGCCGCCGGCGCCGGGGCTGCCGCGTCACCGGCACGGCCGGTGCGAGCAGCATCCGCGGACCCGGTATCGGCAGGGGAGCCGGAGGACGCCGGGGCATCGTCGGCGGCGGCTGAGGAGAAGGGCCGCCCGGACCGAGCGCGGGACTGGGAGCGGGCGCGGCTGCGGGAGCGCGTCCGGGTGCGTGAGGAGGAGCGGGGAGATTCAGAGGTCATCGGCTCGAAGAGGGGGTCGGGCGGACGCGAGGTCGACCGGACGCGGCGGGAGGCCGCCGGCCGCTGCAAGGATCTGCGTCCAGGAGGCGAAATGGGGCTCGAGGTGGTGCTCGTCCGGTGTCCACGAGGCACGGATCTCCACATCCACCGAGGTTGGGCGGGCAGCCAGCGCGCCGTAGCTCTGCGACACCACCCGGGTGATGGTGCAGCCGAGCTCATGAGCGGACGCGCCCATCGATTCCAGCGACTCCGTCACCCAGGACCAGGCGACGTCACCGAGCATCGACTCCACAGCGAACTCAGGCTCCAGCCGGGCCTGCATCAGCGTCACCACGCGCAGGTCGCCCTGCCATGAGTCGTTCCCGGCAGGGTCGTACAGCACGATGAACTTTCCGCTGGCGACCTCCTCATCGTCATCGCCGATGAGCTCAGCGGACGCCGCCCACGTGAACGGGGCGAGGCGGGAGGGAGCGGGGATCTCGTTCCACTCGACCTCCCGGCGCACGCGGACTGTCGAGAGAGCATCGGTCAGGGCCTGGAACGCCGCACGATGCTGAGGGAACTGATGGACTGCCACGCGAACACCCTAACGGCGCGCTGTTCCCGGATCGCGGCGGCGCGCCGCACGCGCCGACCGGATATGGGGCCGGTCGCGACGATCGCCGGTGTTCTCAGGCGGCGTCGTCGGAATGGACCAGGCAGATCGAATTGATGCAGAAGCGCTCATCCGTGGGGGTGGGGAAGCCCTCTCCCCGGAACACATGCCCGAGGTGGCTGCCGCAGGCCCGGCACCGCACCTCGGTGCGGCGCATCCCCAACGAATCGTCATCGAGCAGCTCCACCGCGTCGGAATCCGTCGGCGCGTAGAACGCCGGCCAGCCGCAGTGCGCGTTGAACTGGGTCTCAGCGGTGAAGAGCTCCGCGCCGCAGCCTCGGCACGCATACGTCCCCGACGGACGGACCTCCTCATATTCGCCGGTGAAGGGCCGCTCCGTGCCGCCCTCGCGCAGAACATGGAACTCCTCAGGGCTGAGACGCTGACGCCACTGCTCGCCGCTGAGCGCCAGGGGATAGTCGCCGTCGCCGATCCGGTGCGTGCTCATGGGTGGACTCCTTTCACTGCGGGCGCGCCGGTGCCGCACCCGCCGGGGTGGGGTAGAGGTGCAGGAACGTCGCCTCCACCGCGTCCTCCACTGTATGCGCCCACTCGTCGGCGAACTCATGGTCGCGCACGATCGGCTGCGTGAACGCCACGATCGTCATCGACGAGCACTCCGAGACGTCCGCGGAGCAGGCCGACAGGGGACGGTCCGTCACACAGCCGTCCACCACATCGCAGCCCGCCGCGGTGAACGCCCGCGTCAGTGACGACAGGATCTCCTCGGGCTCCGCCTGCTCGCGGCCGTGCTCAGCACCCCGCAGGAGGGCCATCTCCTGCGGGAAGCGGTCGGCGAAATCGGAGAGGCCCAGCACGTCGACGGTGTCCAGCACCAGGTTCCGGGTGCGGGAGGAGTGCACTCGCAGACGAGCCGACGGGCGGCCGCCGTCCCGCGGGTCGATCCCGAGGAACGTCAGGGCATTGAGCGCATCGATGGAGTCGATGGTGCAGTCGGCGACCACCACGAGATCGGGGCCGCACTGCTCGGCGAGGGTGCACATGTCACCGATCGTAGACCCGGCCCCTGCACCATCTGCACCCAGGCCCGTCCCGTACCCTGACGAACATGACCAAGGCCTCCCGTATCGCCGTCGCCAGCACCGTCGGCGCCGGTGCGTTCGCCCTCTCCGCGGCCGGAGCAGCAGCGGCCGCCACCATGGTCGCCCGGGCGCCCCTGACCCCCGTCGCGTCCGAACCGCCCCTGCTGACCGTTCAGCACGCCGATGTCCACTGCGTCACCCTGACCGCGTCCCGCTCGGCCGAATGGCCCGGCGTCTTCGGCATCCGCCAACAGGGCGGCGCCGTCCACGCCCGCATCGGCGACATCATCGCCAAACCCACGCCCACCACGGTGGTGCGGCGCATCCTCGCCGCCGACACCCGCGAGCACCTGGCGCCCGGACCCGCCGCCCGCAACGGCCTGTTCTGGGCCGGCACACCCATGCACGCCCACGGCATGCCCTTCCAGGACGTCACCATCGACTCACCCGTGGGCTCCATGCCGTCCTGGCTGGTCCCCGGCGCGGCCCCCAGCGCGGGCGGCCCGGACCCCGCCCGCACGTGGGCGATCACCATCCACGGTCACGGCTCCGTCCGCGGCGAAGGCCTGCGCGTCCTCCCGCTGCTGCACGCCCTCGGCCTCACCACGCTGATGGTTTCCTACCGCAACGACGCCGGAGCCGCCCCCTCACCCGACCGCCTCCTCCACCTCGGTGCCCAGGAGTGGGAGGACGTCGACGCCGCCATCGCGTTCGCGCTGCGGCACGGTGCTCGCCGCATCCTCCTGATCGGCTTCTCCATGGGCGGCGCCATCGCTCTGCGCACCTCGTTCTTCTCCGAGCACCGCGACGTGATCGACTCCCTCATCCTCGACGCCCCCGCGGTCGACTGGGAGGTCATCCTCGAGCACCACACGCGGCTCCGACGGGTTCCGCAGCCGCTCGCGCTCGCGGCCCGCAGCCTGATGACGCACCCGCGCTGGTCACGCTCCGTCCGCCTGCTGGAGCCGATCCTCCTGAACGAGATGACCACCGACTACGCGGCAGACGCGCTGCGCCACCCCACCCTGCTCATCCACTCCCGCGAGGACGAAGTCGTCCCCTACGAACCGAGCAGGCTCCTCGCCCACTCGCGCCCCGACCTCGTGCACCTGCGCACCTGGGACATGGCCTCCCACACCCGGGAATGGAACCTCGACCCGGCGCGCTGGGAGAGCCAGATCCTCACCTGGATCCAGCAGCGCTCCGCCGGAGCGGGGTTCCCGATCAACCGCGTGGACCCGTCGGCCCTCCCGATCCGTCAGCCCAGCGCCCCAGCCCAGCCGCTGTCCTCCGGTCGCAGGCTCTGAAGCCGGGAGCCACCAGCGCCCCGGCGTCAGTCGCGGTCCCGCACGTACCGATGAAGAGTGGCGCCGCGGCCCACCAGCATGTCCGACAGCTGCCACTGCGCGTCATGCTCCGCCCCCCGCACGATCCGCGTGTGCTCGCCGCCCACCGTCACATGACTGGTGGACACGCACAGCTCGTCAACTGCATCGGCTTCCAAGAACAGCGCGTTCACTGACGGGCCGCCCTCCACCTGGATGCCCACCCAGCCGCGCTGCGCGAGCTGCTCGATCAGGTCCAACGGCTCCTCGAACGTCACCACGTTCTCCGTGGGGAAACCGGAGGCCTCGATCACCGCATCCCGCTTCCCCCGCGAGGTCGCCAGCAGGGTCGGCCACGACGGATCCACCGCCCCACCCAGGTCCCCACTGCCCGTCAGCACCACCAGCGCCGGAAACTCCGTCCCGCTCGGCCGCCTGCTGGGAGAGCGCAGGGACTTCCGGCCGCCCGGCCGCTTGTAGTCCTCCGCCCGCACAGTCTCAGCGCCCGCAACGATCACATCGGGCATCGCCCTCAGCACCACCAGGTTGAAGAAGTCAGTCGGGTTCCCCAGAGACGCACTGGTCCCGTCGGCCCCCGTGGCGGAACCGTCCACCGAGGAGTTCATCATCACCCGCACCGTGGTGCGCTCCGGATCGAACTGGTACAGGTCCGCGAGCTCCTCAGCACCCGCATCGTCCATCGGCACCGTGGCAGCGGCACCGTCGGTGAACGCACCATCGCGCAGCACCATGTGCACACTGTCCTTCTGCACCCCGTCGGCGGTCATCGCACTCTCCAATCCTCCGCGCAGGAAAAGGGCCCGGCACGGCTCGCGGGCTCCTGGGATCGCCTCCAGCATAGTGAGCAGACCCAGACCCCTCCGCCGTACACTGAACGCCGTGACCACAAGCCTGACCTCCCGATTCCCCACACCCGCACCGGGCGAACTCGTCGCCCAGCTCGTTCCCCCGCCGCGCTTCCAGCAGGCCCGCCTGGACAACTACATCCCCGACCCGGACTACCCCTCCCAGGAGGCGGCGAAGCAGTCCCTGCAGCAGTTCGCGTCCCGCCTCACCGCTCAGCCCAGCAGCAGCCGGGGCGGCGTGCTCAGCATGTTCGGCAGGAAGAAGGGCCCGGCCGCAGCCCACGGCCTCTACCTCGACGGCGGCTTCGGAGTCGGCAAGACCCACCTGCTCACCGCCCTCTTCCACATTGCACCCGGACGGCCCCTCTACGGCACCTTCGTGGAGTACACCAACCTCATCGGCGTCCTCGGCTTCACCCGCGCCGTCGAGGAGTTCTCCACCGCCAGCGTCCTGTGCATCGACGAGTTCGAACTCGACGACGTCGGCGACACCCTCCTCATGACGCGCATGATCCGTGAGCTGTCCGACCGCGGCGTCCCCGTGGTCGCCACCTCCAACACCCTCCCCGACGCACTCGGCGAGGGCCGCTTCGCCGCCCAGGACTTCCTCCGCGAGATCCAGGCCATGGCCGACCGCTTCGATGTGCTCCGCATCGACGGCCTCGACTACCGCGAGAAGGACCGCATCGACGACCCGCCCCAGCTGGCCGACGACCAGGTCCGCAGCGGCGCTCGCGGTGACAGGGTCAGCCTCGACGACTTCGAACCGCTCGCCGAGCACCTGCGGGAGGTCCACCCCTCCCGCTACGGCGCGATGATCGAAGGGATAGAGCGCTGCCACATCGTGGGGATGGAGCAGGTCAGTGAGCACAACCGCGGGCTGCGTCTCGTGGTTCTGATCGACCGCCTCTACGACCGGGAAGTGCCGGTGGCACTGAGCGGGGTGCGGGTGCCGGAGCTGTTCACCGAGGACCTGCTCAACTCCGGTTACCGCAAGAAGTATCTGCGCTGCCTGTCCCGCCTGGGGGCGCTGCAGGCCGACGGGGCCCGCGCGCTCGTGTGAGGCGCGGCGTGCACCGCCCACTCGTGGCCCGCGCCGGCGGTGCTGGCGCGGGTGCGGGCTCTGGAACAGCGAAAGGGCCCCGGTTACCCGGGGCCCTTTCCTCGTGGAGCGGATGACGAGACTCGAACTCGCGACCCTCACCATGGCAAGGTGATGCTCTACCAGCTGAGCTACATCCGCATGGGTCGGCCGGAGCGTGCTCCGACGAAAGAAGACAGTAGCCAGGCCCGTCAGGGCCGCGCAAATCCGCAGGCTGCTTCGTGGTCGGGGTCACGGCCGAGCGGGCCGAATGTGGCGCTCGCCGCAAACTGCCCGTTTTCGGCCTCTGCGAATTTGTCGCCGCTCGGAAGTCGTGTAATGTTGTTCAGGTCGTTGAGGGAGCAGGCCGCTCCGGAAACGCACCGGCAGACCCGGGCGATTAGCGTAGTGGTAGCGCGCTTCCTTCACACGGAAGAGGTCACTGGTTCGATCCCAGTATCGCCCACGTCACATATGAATAGTGATCTGCGGATGTAGCTCAGTTGGTAGAGCATCACCTTGCCATGGTGAGGGTCGCGAGTTCGAGTCTCGTCATCCGCTCGGAGAACTTCGGTTCTCGCACGGTGGGTTGGCCGAGAGGCGAGGCAACGGCCTGCAAAGCCGTGTACACGGGTTCGAATCCCGTACCCACCTCGCAACAATGGGCCCACGGGTCCTGCATACGGGCGATTAGCGTAGTGGTAGCGCGCTTCCTTGACATGGAAGAGGTCACTGGTTCGATCCCAGTATCGCCCACCCACGAAGAAGACCCCCTTGGTTCGCCGAGGGGGTCTTCTGCATGACAGGCGCAGGGGAACCCGACGGGGTCCGCGCATCGCAGCTCTCAGGCCAGCCGTGCGAGCGCGCTGCGCGCTGCCGCCTGCCCTCCCAGGCCGTGCACACCGGGCCCCGGCGCGCTCGAGGCCGAGCACAGCAGCACCTCAGCATCCTCGCCGCCCGGCGCCCAGCCCGGCAGGGTCGCCAGATGGTGCGGATCCGTCGCGAGGAACGGCCGGGCCCCCAGATGCGGCAGAGCCGTGCTGCCGCCCGCAATGTCCCCGCCGGTCAGGCTCCGGTTGTGACCCGTCATGCGCGAGGCCGGAACGCCCCGCGCCGCCACCACCAGGTCTCGGACGCCCGGGGCGAACCGCTCCAGCTGTGCCAGCACCAACGGCACCGGATCCACCGGGCAGCCCAGCGGCACGTGCGCATACGCCCACACCGGCCGCAGCCCTCGCACCTCCCGCGAGGGATCCGCCCCCGCCGGATCGCTCACCAGCACCACCGGGGCCTCCGACAGCCGACCCTCCGCCACCTCCCGCTCGGCCGTGTTGATCAGGGTCGCCGACCCGCCCAGATGCACCGTCCCGGCGCGCGCAATCCCCGGCGCCTGCTGTGCGGCCGCCCACGGGATCGGCCCGGACAGCACCAGGTCCGCCTTCGCCGCCGCCCCCGCCGACGGAGGGAAGACCTGCAGACGGCGGGTGAGCCGGCGGGAGGCGGCGGACCTCGCCCACGGAGCCAGCAGTCGACCGGCCGACGGGGCAGGCAGATCCAGCAGCACCACCCTCGACGGCGGGAGCTGATCCAGTGACGTGACCGGCGCGTGCGTCACCACTGAGCCGCCGAGCTCGGACAGTTCCGCGATCCACGCGGTGACCAGGGACTGCGAGCCGCCGCGGGGGATCGGCCAGCCGCCGGTGTGGGCGAGGGAGCCGAGCAGCACAGCCGTCCCGATCGCCGTGGGGGAGGAGAGGGGGCTGATCGCATGGGCGCCGACCCCCGCGAGGAGCGCGCCGGCATCGTCGCCGCTGCGGACGGAGCGGTCCGCCAGGGCAGCTGCCCGGCCCAGCAGCGCTGCCGTGCGGGCACCCGTCGGTGAGGTGATGGCGCGCAGGCGCTGCTCAGCCGTGCCGAGCATCAGAGCCATCACGTCCGGTCCATGAGCGGCGAGAGAGGAGAACACGTCGGCCCACACTCGCCCGCGGCGCCCACCGATGAGATCTCCCGTCGCAGCGGCGCTGCGCATCGCAACCGCTGCCCTGCCGCCGTCCAGCGGATGCGCGTACGACGCCTCCGGCGCGATCATGTCCACACCACGGGCGCGCAGCCACTGAGCTCCGATCGCCGGACTCGCCAGCGCCAGCGGATGCACAGCCGAGCAGACGTCATGGACGACCCCGTCGGCCAGCCCCAGATCGAGCGTGCGCGCCCCACCGCCGGGGGTGGCCTCCGCCTCCAGCACGAGCACCTGCATGCCCCGTCGGGCCAGAGTCAGTGCGCCGAGCAGGCCGTTCGGGCCGGAGCCGACCACCACCGCATCCCACGGTCCCGAACAGCCGCGGAGCACGGCCGGATCGACGGCTGGGCGTGGCATGTGATCCATACCGACAACCCTAGCTGTGAGCGCCCCCGGTGCATCGTTACACTGGACGGCAGAGCCGGCATGGTAGGTCGGATCCCCTCAGCGATAAGGAGCTCACGTGTCCCAGATCAGCATCGTCCTCAACGGAACGCCCACCACCGTCGAGGGAGGGACCACCGGCACCGAGCTCTTCGAATCTCAGCGGGACATCGTCGCCCTGCGCGTCAACGGTGAACTGAAGGACCTCTACGCGGAGGTCGCCGACGGCGACCAGGTCGAAGGCGTGGAGCTCACCAGCGACGACGGCCTGATGATCCTCCGCCACTCCACCGCGCACGTCCTCGCGCAGGCCGTGCAGCGCATCAACCCCGAGGCGAAGCTCGGCATCGGCCCGCCGATCCGCGACGGCTTCTACTACGACTTCGATGTGGAGACCCCGTTCACCCCGGAGGACCTCAAGGCCCTCCAGAAGGAAATGGTGAAGATCGTCAAGGAGGGTCAGCGCTTCCAGCGGCGTGACATCCTCGACCCCGATGCCGAGCAGGAGCTCGCCTCCGAGCCGTACAAGCTCGAGCTCATCGGTCTGAAGTCCAACGCGTCCGAAGCCGCCGAAGGCGCCAGTGTGGAGGTCGGCGACGGCGGCCTGACCATGTACGACAACATCAACCGTCGCGACGAAGTCGTGTGGACTGACCTCTGCCGCGGCCCCCACCTGCCGTCCACCAAGCTCATCGGCAACGGCTTCGCCCTCACCCGCTCCGCCGCCGCCTACTGGCGCGGCAGCGAGAAGAACCCGATGCTGCAGCGCGTCTACGGGACCGCCTGGCCCACGAAGGAGGAGCTGCGGGAGTACCAGGAGCGCATCGCGGAGGCGGAGCGCCGCGACCATCGTCGCCTCGGCAGCGAACTCGACCTCTTCTCCTTCCCGGACGAGATCGGCTCCGGCCTGCCCGTGTTCCACCCCAAGGGTGCGATGATCCGCATGGAGATGGAGGACTACTCTCGCCGCCGCCACGTGGAGGACGGCTACTGCTTCGTCAACTCCCCGCACATCACCAAGGCACAGCTGTTCCAGACCTCCGGCCACCTCGACTGGTACGCCGAGGGGATGTACCCGCCGATGCACGTGGACGAGGAGCGCAGCGCCGAGGGTGAGATCACCCGCCAGGGCCAGGACTACTACCTGAAGCCCATGAACTGCCCGATGCACAACCTCATCTTCCGCTCCCGCGGCCGGTCCTACCGCGACCTGCCGCTGCGGCTGTTCGAGTTCGGCACCGTGTACCGCTACGAGAAGTCCGGCGTGGTGCACGGCCTCACGCGCGCCCGCGGCTTCACGCAGGACGACGCCCACATCTACTGCACCCGCGATCAGATGAAGGACGAGCTCACCCGCGTGCTCGAGTTCGTCCTCGACCTGCTCAAGGACTACGGCCTCAACGACTTCTACCTCGAGCTCTCCACCAAGAACGAGGAGAAGTACGTGGGTGACGACGCCGTGTGGGAGGAGGCGACTCGCACCCTCGAAGAGGTCGCCACCGCCTCGGGCCTCGAGCTCGTTCCGGACCCGGGCGGCGCCGCGTTCTACGGCCCGAAGATCTCCGTGCAGGCCCGTGACGCCATCGGACGCACCTGGCAGATGTCCACCATCCAGCTGGACTTCAACCTGCCGGAGCGCTTCGACCTCGAGTACACCGCGTCCGACGGCTCCCGGCAGCGCCCCGTGATGATCCACCGCGCCCTCTTCGGATCCATCGAACGCTTCTTCGGTGTGCTGCTGGAGCACTACGCCGGTGCGTTCCCGGTGTGGCTGGCCCCCGTGCAGGTGGTCGGCATTCCCGTGGCCGGCGACTTCGCTCCCTACCTCCACGAGGTGGCGGACAAGCTCCGCAAGCGGGGAGTGCGCGTGGTCATCGACGACTCCGACGACCGCATGCAGAAGAAGATCCGCACCCACACCAAGGAGAAGGTGCCGTATCTGCTGATCGCCGGCGGAGAGGATCAGGCCAACGGCGCCGTGTCCTTCCGCATGCGCGACGGCTCCCAGGACAACGGCATCCCCGTGGACGAAGCCGTGGAGAGGATCGTCCGCTCCATCGCCGAGAAGGAGCAGGTGTGAGCACTCCGCTCCCGCACGACCCGGACACCGCCCGCGTCCCCGCCTCCGGCGAGGGCGCGGGCGCGCCCGCATCCGAAGCCCCCTACCGGTTCGCCGGGGCGCCCGATTCCATGCAGCGCCTGTGGACGCCGCACCGCATGGCGTACATCGACGGGGCGGGCAAGCCGTCCTCCACGGACGCGACGGACGAATGCCCCTTCTGCTCCGCGCCCGACCGGACCGATGAGGACGCCCTGATCGTCCACCGCGGACAGAGCGCCTTCGTGATCCTCAACCTCTTCCCCTACAACTCCGGTCACCTGCTGGTGTGTCCGTTCCGGCACGTCGCCGACTACACGGACCTGACCGAGCAGGAGGTGCACGAAGTCGCGGAGCTGACCCGCACAGCCATGCGGGTGGTCCGCTCCGTGTCGAAACCGGCCGGGTTCAACCTCGGCATGAACCAGGGGGACGTGGCCGGCGCTGGGATCGCCGGGCACCTCCACCAGCACGTGGTTCCCCGCTGGTTCGGCGACGCGAACTTCCTGCCGATCATCGGCCGCACCAAGGCTCTGCCGATCCTGCTGGACGACACCCGCCGTGCCTTTGCCGACGCCTGGCCGAAGGACGGCGCGTGAGAAACGCCCACGACTACGACTATGACGTCGA
Organism: Helcobacillus sp. ACRRO; assembly: GCF_022347125.1. Taxonomy (NCBI): domain Bacteria; kingdom Bacillati; phylum Actinomycetota; class Actinomycetes; order Micrococcales; family Dermabacteraceae; genus Helcobacillus; species Helcobacillus sp. ACRRO. The sequence goes on along the minus strand of NZ_JAKRNG010000005.1, from coordinate 98,793 downwards.
GCGACCGGCCGGCTCCGCGGACCGACCGCTCACCAACGGCTCCCGCACGGCGCACCTCGACGTGCGCCGCAGGCGCTGGCCGCGCTGGATCGTGTTCGGGATGGCCGCCGCCGTTCTCGCCGTTGCAGCCCTGCTGCTGCTCGTGTTCGTGTTCATCCCGATGGGGTTCGGAACGGCGCTGGCCGCCGGCACGGCCTCACTGCTGCCGCTGGCGATCGTCGGCGTCGGCATCTGGTGGCTGGACCGCTACAACCCGGTGCCGCGCGGAACGATGGTGTACGCGTTCGCGTGGGGCGCGATCGGCTCCGTTGTGCTCACCCTCATCCTGGGCACCGCGGTGCAGCTGCTGCTCGCTGTGCAGCGTCCGGAGCCGACGGAGCAGCAGTTCATCAGCGCGGTGATCCAGGCGCCCGTCATCGAAGAGCTGATGAAGTCCGCCGGACTGCTCGTGCTGCTGGCGTTCGGCCGGCGGTACATCGCCGGGCCCGTCCAGGGCGTCGTCTACGCCATGCTCATCGCCAGCGGATTCGCGTTCACCGAGAACATCACCTACTTCGCTCGCGCCCTCGATGCCGCCGGCATCACCGGCAACTCCACCCTGTTCTGGACCATGCTGCTGGTGCGCGGCGTGCTGTCGCCCTTCGCGCACGCCGCCTTCACCTCACTTGCAGGGCTCGCGTTCGGCATCGCAGCCGAGCGCCGCTCACCCCTGCTCGGCCTCACGCTCGGTCCCGCCGGGATCGCGCTCGGGATGTGCCTGCACGCCCTGTGGAACGGCTCCTCCTTCCTCGTCCCCGCCAGCCGTCAGGACGGCGGCTTCGGCAGCTTCCTGCTGACCTATTCGCTGATCCAGGTGCCGATCTTCGTGGTGCTCGCCGGTGTGCTGATCGCGCTGCGACTGCGGCAGCGCCGGATCGTGCGCCGTCGCCTCGGAGAGTACGCGGCCGCGGGCTGGTTCACCCCCGGTGAGGTGGACATGCTCGCCGGCATCCGCAGTCGCCGTCGGTCCCTCGTGTGGGCGTCCGAGCAGGGAGCAGTGGTGCTGTGGGCGATGCGGGCGTTCCACCGCACGGCCCTGACGCTCGCCATGCAGCGGCAGAGCGGGGGAGCGGACGCCGGGGCCGCCGCCCGCCGCACAGAAGCGGAGCTGCTGACCGATCTGGTGTCCGAACGGCGCCTGATCTCGTCCCTGACGCTGCCGGTGAACGGCGCATCAGGTGGGACCACTACAATGGATTCCTGACCCCGGCGCACGGGGTCCCATGGAGCCTGCCTCCACACCCCTGCGCCCCCGTTCGCCGACAGACAGAGGGAGCATCGATGGCCGGTCATTCCAAATGGGCAACCACCAAGCACAAGAAGGCGGCACTGGACGCCAAGCGCGGCAAGCTCTTCGCGAAGCTCGTGAAGAACATTGAGGTCGCAGCGCGCATGGGTGGACCTGACCCGGCCGGCAACCCGACCCTCTTCGACGCCATCCAGAAGGCGAAGAAGAACTCCGTGCCGAACGACAACATCGACCGCGCGGTCAAGCGCGGCGGTGGCCTGGACGGGTCCGGTGTCGACTACGAGACGCTCTGGTACGAGGGCTACGCGCCCGGCGGTGTCGCCGTCCTGGTCGAAGCCCTGACGGACAACAAGAACCGCGCTGTCTCCGAGATCCGCCTCGCGTTCAACCGCGGCGGCGGCAACATGGCCGACTCCGGCTCCGTGTCCTACATGTTCGCCCGCAAGGGCGTCGTCGCGGTGGCCGTCGAGGGCAACACCGAGGACGAGCTGCTCGAGATCGTCCTGGACGCCGGCGCTGAGGAGATCAACGAAGAGGGCGATGTCTTCGAGATCATCTCCGAGCCCGGCGACTACGTGGCGGTCCGCACCGCCCTGCAGGAGGCGGGCAAGGACTACGAGAGCGCCGAGGTGCAGTTCGTGCCGTCCATGAAGACCGAGGTCGACCTCGACGGTGCGAAGAAGGTCCTCGGCCTCATCGACGCCCTCGAGGACTCCGACGACGTCCAGAACGTCTTCACCAACCTCGACATCCCCGACGACGTCGCCGCGCAGCTCAACGACTGATCGGATTCCATGCGCGTTCTCGGCATCGACCCGGGTCTGACCCGGTGCGGTTTCGGAGCCGTCGACGGCGGGGCCTCTCGCTCCGCCGTCTTCGTCGGCGCCGGCGTCATCACCTCCTCCAGCGCGGACACGATCGACCAGCGCCTGCTGGAGATCCACACCGGCCTGGAGCAGGTGATCGAGGAGTACGCCCCGGACATCCTCGCCGTGGAACGCGTGTTCTCGCAGAACAACGTCGGCACCGTCATGGGCACGGCGCAGGTGTCTGGACTGGCGATCGTGCTCGCCGCCCAGCGCGGCATCCCCGTGGAGATGCACACTCCCTCCGAGGTGAAGCGCGCGATCACCGACAACGGACGCGCCGACAAGAAGCAGATCCAGGCCGTGGTGGCCCGGCTGCTGGGGCTCGCCGAAGCGCCGAAGCCGGCCGACGCCGCCGACGCGGTCGCCATCGCGATCACCCAGCTGTGGCGCGGACGCGGCACCGTTCGCCTGGACCGCACCGGAGCGGCGCGCACCAGCGCGCAGGCGCAGTGGGCCGACGCCGAACGACGAGCCCGGCGCTCCCGAGAAGCCTCCACATCCCACTGGTGATCAAACATGTGTTCTAGGATGGGTTCGTGATTGCAACTCTGAACGGCACCGTCAGTGCCATCGGCCTCGATGCGCTTGTGGTGGAGGTCGGCGGCATCGGCTACCTCGTCCACTCCGCTCCGCAGACCCTCGAACAGGCCCGGCACGGCCAGGCGATTCTGCTCCACACCGAACTGGTGGTGCGCGAGGACTCACTGACCCTGTTCGGGTTCCTCACCGCTGAGGAGACCGACCTCTTCCGCACCGTCCAGTCCGTCTCCGGGATCGGGCCGCGGATCGCGCTCGCTGTTCTCGCCGTGTTCACCCCCGGCGAGTTCGGCCGCGCCATCGTCAGCGATGACGTCAAAGCGCTGACCCGGGTGCCCGGCGTCGGCCCCAAGAGCGCCAAGCGGATCCTGCTGGAGCTGAAGGAGAAGGCGGCGCGCTTCGCTGCGTTCGGCAACGAGGAGGCCCCGTCGGGCCCCGAACCCGACGAGGAGACCGCGGCGCTGCCCCCGAACGCGGCCGACGTGGTCACCGCGCTGCTCGGTCTCGGCTGGTCGCAGAAGCAGGCGGAGGACGCCGTCACCAGCGTCCTGTCCACCATGAGCGAGGACGAAGCGCGCCTCGCGGAGTCGTCGCTGCTGCTGCGTCTGTCGCTGCGCAGCCTCGGAGGTCAGCGATGATCGAACGCTCCAGCAGCCCCGAGGGGGCGCCGCGTCCCGGTGGGGGAGGGCCGACGGGTGCCGACGCGGACGGCCGGGACCTTGTGCGCGCGGAGGCCGCCGCTCTGGAGCGCGCCGCCGAAGGGGCGCTGCGGCCGAAGGACCTCGGGGAGTTCGTGGGGCAGACCCGCGTGCGCGAACAGCTGTCCCTGGTCCTGGACGCCGCTTCCGCGCGCGGCCGCTCTCCCGAACACATGCTCCTGTCCGGACCGCCCGGGCTCGGCAAGACCACGCTCGCCATGATCATCGCCCGCGAGCTCGGGGCGCCGCTGCGCATCACCTCCGGTCCCGCGGTGCAGCACGCCGGTGACCTCGCCGCGATCCTCTCCTCCCTCGAGGAGGGCGAGGTGCTGTTCATCGACGAGATCCACCGCCTGGCCCGCCCGGCGGAGGAGATGCTCTACATGGCGATGGAGGACTTCCGCGTGGACGTCGTGGTCGGCAAGGGAGTGGGCGCAACCGCCATCCCGCTGGAGCTGCCGCCGTTCACCGTGGTCGGGGCCACCACCCGGGCCGGTCTGCTGCCGTCCCCGCTGCGGGATCGCTTCGGATTCACCGGCCACCTCGACTTCTATTCGGCGGCTGAACTCGCCCAGGTGATCGAGCGCAGCGCGGGTCGGCTGGAGATCGCCGTCGATCCTGATGCCGCCCACGAGATCGCCTCCCGATCCCGCGGCACACCCCGCATCGCGAACCGTCTCCTGCGCCGCGTGCGCGACTTCGCCGAAGTCCGCGGAACCGGGGACATCACCATCGACTCCGCTCTCGAAGCCCTGCGCGTCTATGAAGTGGACCAGCGGGGGCTGGACCGCCTGGACCGTGCGGTCATCTCCGCCCTGTGCACCAAGTTCGGAGGCGGCCCCGTCGGCCTGTCCACTCTGGCGATCGCGGTGGGGGAGGAGACCGAAACCGTGGAGACCGTGGTGGAGCCCTTCCTCGTGCGAGAAGGTCTGCTCGGCCGGACACCGCGTGGACGCATCGCCACCCCGGCCGCGTGGGAGCACCTCGGCCTGGCCGCGCCGCCGCAGTCCGCGCAGTGGGGCGCGCAGCCCGCCCTCACCGACGACCCCGGGGACGACATAGGTCTCGGACGATTCGCCTGAGGCTGCTCTCGCAAACACCGTTCCGCCCGATACAGTGGACGGTGCACTGTGCGCGGCCGCTGAGCCGCTCGCACTCATCGTATGAAAGGACCCTCCGTGGACTTCACCTTCCTCCTCCTGCTCTTCGCCCTCATGCTGCTGCCGATGCTCCTCATGGGCCGCGGCCAGAAGAAGCGCATGCAGGCGCACCAGGAGATGGTGCAGTCCGTCCAGGTCGGAGAAGAGGTCCGCACCACCTCCGGCTTCTACGGCCTCGTGGTCGAGAAGTACGACGACGTCGTCATCCTCGAAGCCGAGGACGGCTCCGAGCTGAAGTGGGCGCTTCAGTCCATCGCTGAGCGCATCACCCCGACCGATGCCGTCACGGCGGACACCGCGGAGACCCACGGCGAGTCCGGTTCTGCGACCGGCAGCGCCACGACTGCTGATGCCGATTCCGTGGACAGCGACAGCGCTGGTTCGTTCGGCCACCGTCCCGAGGACACCTCCGGCCCGTTCGGTGAGACCCGCCCCTCCGACCGCCGCGACGACACCCGCGGATCCTCCGCCCTCTGACCCCTCCGCAGCACCGCCCCTCATGACGGGGCGGTGCTTTCCCGTGAAAGAGCACTGATGCCAGTACGCCGCATTGCCCTGAGCGCCTTCGCCGTCCTCCTGATCCTGGTCTGCGGAGGGCTCGGCCTCGCCGTCGCCACCCAGGGCTGGCAGGCGCAGCCGAAGTACGCCCTCGACCTCGAAGGCGGCACCCAGGTGATCCTCAAGGCCCGATCCAACACGGGCGAGCCGATCTCCAGCGAGCAGATGAACCAGGCCCGCAACATCATCGCGCAGCGAGTCAACGCCATGGGCGTCGCGGAAACGGAGATCTCCGTCCAGGGCGGCACCAACATCATGGTGAGCGTCCCCGGCTCGATCGACCAGAAGACCTCCGACGCTCTGCGCCGCACCGCCACACTCGCCTTCAGGCCCGTGCTCATCCAGGGCGCGCCGAACGCCACCGCCTCCGACGGCGGCGGGTCCGACGGCACCTCGGAGATCGACCAGGCGAAGGCCCAGGCCGCATCCGACGGCGGCGGCGCCCAGGCGGCTCCGAAAGCGACCGGCTCCGATGCCGGCGGAGCCTCCGATGCCGGCGGCGGCGCATCGCCCACCGTGGTCAACGGCAAGCCGGCCTGGTCGCTGGAGCAGATCACTCCCGAGGTGGAGAAGCAGTGGACGAGCCTCGACTGCACCGACGCCGAGGTCCGCCGCAACCACGACGTCAACAGTGCCCCGAAGTCCGCCGTGGTGGCGTGCGCGCCCGACGGATCCGCCAAGTACATCCTGGGCCCTGAAACCGCCGACGGCACCTCCATCACCGACGCCAAGGCCGCGCCGCAGGAGAACTCGACCTACTACCAGGTCTCCATGAACTTCGACAAGGCCGGCGGCAAGGCATTCGGTGACATGACCACCGCCCTGTTCAACGGGGAGGGAGCCACCGGCCAGTTCGCCATCGTCCTGGACTCCCTGGTGATCTCCGCACCCCAGGTGCAGGCCCCCACGTACGGCGGCGCCTCCATCACCGGCAACTTCTCCGCCGACAGCGCCCAGGAGCTCGCCGATCAGCTGAAGTTCGGGGCGCTGCCGCTGGAGTTCACAGTCGAATCCGAGCAGGAGATCTCCGCCACGCTCGGCGGCGACCAGCTGCAGAAGGGCCTCATCGCCGGTCTCATCGGCCTGGTCCTCGTGGTGGTCTACGCGTTCTTCCAGTACCGCGTCCTCGCCATCGTCACCACGCTCAGTCTGCTCACCATGGGCATGCTCGCGTACGGGATCATCACGATCATGTCGAACTTGAGCGAGATCGGCTTCCGCCTCTCCCTCGCCGGTGTAGCCGGCCTGATCGTGTCCATCGCGTTCACCGCCGACTCGTTCATCGTCTACTTCGAACGCGTCCGCGACGAGATCCGCGAAGGCCGCGGCATCCGCGCCGCGGTCGACCACGGCTGGGACCGCGCCAAGCGGACCATCCTCGCCTCCGACGCGGTCAACCTCATCGCCGCGGTGGTGCTGTACCTCGTCAGTGCAGGATCGGTGCGCGGGTTCGCCTTCACCCTCGGACTCACCACTGTCCTCGACCTCGTCGTGGTGTTCCTCTTCACCCACCCCATCCTGCAGACCCTGGTGCGCACCAACTTCTTCGGCAAGGGCCACCCGATGAGCGGTCTGGATCCCGCGCAGCTGGGTCGGAACGTCCCCGCCTATGCCGGACGCGGCCGCTTCCGCAGCGCCGATGAGAGGAAGGGCCTGCGCTCCCGCCGCGGCGGAGACGATGCCCCCACTGAGACCCTGGCCGAGCGCAAGGCGCGCCTGGAGCGCGAGATGGAGGACGACGCATGAGCACGCTGAACCTGGCCGAATTCGGCAACGACCTCCACAGTGGGAAGCGCTCCTTCGGGATCGTCACCCACCGACGCACCTGGTACGCCATCGTCATCGGCGTCCTTCTGATCCTCGGCATCATCGCCGGGGTGCGGGGATTCAACTGGGGCATCGACTTCACCGGCGGCAGCGAATTCCAGGTGCCGGGCGTCAGCGTCACTGACACCGACACCGCCCGCACCGTGGTCCGCGAGCACGTCCCGGACAACGAACCCACCGTGACCGCCCTCGGCTCCGACACTCTGCGGATCCAGACCCAGCAGCTGGACTCCGACGCCACGAAGGCCCTGGCCGCCGACCTCGCCTCCGCCTACAGCGTGGACCCGTCGGCCGTCTCCACCTCCTTCATCGGCCCCAACTGGGGCCAGGGCGTCACCGACAAGGCGATCCGCGGAGTCCTCGTCTTCCTCGCGCTCGTCGGCGTGGTGATGGCGCTGTACTTCCGCAACTGGAAGGCGTCCGCCGCAGCGCTGCTGGCCCTGCTGAGCGATCTGATCTTCAGCGTGGTCGCCTACGGCGCCATCGGCTTCGAGATCACCCCCGCCACGATCATCGGGTTCCTCACCGTGCTCGGCTACTCCCTGTACGACACGGTCGTGGTGTTCGACAAGGTCCGTGAGAACACCGCTCACCTGCCCAGGGAGAACAGGACGTTCGAACAGCTGGTGAACCTCGCCGCCAACCAGACCCTGGTGAGGTCCATCAACACCTCCGTCGTTGCGCTGCTGCCGGTCGGCGCGATCCTCGTGATCGGCGCATTCCTGCTCGGTGCAGGTACGCTGAAGGACATCTCGCTGGTCCTGTTCATCGGCATCATCAGCGGAACGTTCTCCTCGATCTTCCTCGCCCCGGGGCTGCTCGTGGATCTGCGCAGCCGTGAACGCGGCATCCGGGAGCACAGTGCACGCGTGGCGTCCGCGCCCGGCCAGGAAGGAGTCGCCGCATGAGCGACACGACCATCGACAGCCTCTACGACAGCCACATTGCGCTGTACCCCGACTTCCCGCAGGACGGGGTCCTGTTCCGCGACATCACCCCGCTGCTGCGCGACCCCGTCGCGTTCCGCCAGGTGATGGACCACTGGTGCTCCAAGATCCCGTCGGACATCGACCTCATCATCGGCACCGAGGCGCGCGGCTTCGTGTTCGGTGCCCCCATGGCGTACGCCCTCGGCATCGGATTCGTGCCGGTCCGCAAGGCCGGCAAGCTGCCCGGCGACCCCCGCTCGCTCACCTACGACCTCGAATACGGGACCGCCACGGTCGAGATCGCTGAGCACGCCATCGGCGACGGCCACCGCGTCATGGTGGTCGACGACCTCCTCGCCACGGGCGGTACTGCCCGCGCCACCGTGGACCTCGCCCGCCAGTACGGGGCCGACGTGGCCGGTGCCAGCTTCCTCATCGAACTCGAGGGTCTGGGCGGACGGAACGTCCTGGACGACGTCCCCGTCACCACCGTGTGGAGCGTCCCTAACTGACGACCGGACCGGACCAGGGTTGACGGTTCGGTCACAAGCGCGGCGAGTGGCTGGCCGAGGCGCGCCGGACCGCTAGGATCAGGGCACAGGTCAGAAGGAGGTCGCGCTATGGCTGAGAGCACCCACCCCGATGGGCCGAGCACGCCCAGGCGGTCCCTCACGAGCCTCTTCGGCGGGAAGAAGACCCCGGACGACCCCCTGCTCGAACCGCTGATCCGGGCGATCCGCGGCCACCAGCCCAAAACCGACCTCACCCTCATCCGGCGCGCTTTCCAGGTCGCCGAGAAGGCGCACCGCGGCCAGATGCGGCGCAGCGGCGACCCGTACATCACCCACCCCGTCGCCGTCGCCACCTTCCTCGCCGAAATGGGCAGCCCGTCCGAGGTGCTTGCGGCAGCGCTCCTGCACGACACCGTGGAGGACACCGACTACTCCCTCGACGAGCTGAGGACCGACTTCGGCGAGACCATCGCCGTCATGGTGGACGGCGTCACCAAGCTCGACAAGGTCCAGTACGGCGAAGCGGCGCAGGCGGAGACGGTCCGCAAGATGATCATCGCGATGAGCCGCGATGTCCGCGTGCTGCTCATCAAACTCGCCGACCGCGTGCACAACGCCCGCACCTGGAAGTACGTGTCCGGGTCGTCCGCGGAGCGCAAGGCGAAGGAGACCCTCGAGATCTACGCGCCGCTGGCGCACCGCCTCGGCCTCAACACCATCAAGTGGGAACTGGAGGACCTCTCCTTCCAGGTGCTCTACCCGAAGGTGTACGACGAGATCGTCGCCCTGGTCGCCCGCCACGCCCCGGCCCGCGAGAAGTACCTCGGGCAGGTCACCGCCATCATCGAGGACGACCTCTCCCAGGCGAAGATCGGCGCGTCCGTCACGGGCCGTCCGAAGCACTACTACTCGATCTACCAGAAGATGATCGTGCGCGGCCGCGACTTCGCCGACATCTACGATCTGGTGGGCGTACGCGTCCTCGTGGATTCCGTGCGCGACTGCTACGGGGTCCTCGGCATCCTGCATTCGCGGTGGAACCCGATCCCGGGCCGATTCAAGGACTACATCGCGCTGCCGAAGTTCAATCTCTACCAGTCTCTGCACACCACCGTCATCGGCCCCACCGGCAAACCCGTCGAGATCCAGATCCGCACCTGGGACATGCACCGACGCGCTGAGTACGGTGTGGCCGCGCACTGGAAGTACAAGGCGCAGATGCGCAACGAGCCGCAGGACGGACGCTCCGGCAGCACCCTGGACATCCAGGGCGGGGAGATGAACTGGCTGCGCCAGCTCCTCGAATGGCAGAAGGACACCACCGACTCCGGTGAGTTCCTCGATTCCCTGCGGTACGAGATGAACACCCAGGAGGTGTACGTCTTCACCCCGCGCGGCGACGTCATCTCCCTCCCGCAGGGTGCCACCCCCGTGGACTTCGCGTACAGCATCCACACGGAGGTCGGGCACCGCACCATCAGCGCCCGAGTCAACGGAAAGCTCGTGTCTTTGAAGGCGGAGCTGGCCACCGGCGACGTGGTCGAAGTGTTCACCTCCAAGGCGGAGGGCGCAGGGCCCAGCCGCGACTGGCTCGCCTTTGTGAAGTCGCCGCGTGCGCGCAACAAGATCAAGCAGTGGTTCTCCAAGGAGCGCCGCGAAGAGTCACTGGACCGCGGCAAGGACGAACTGGCCAAGGAGCTGCGCAAGCAGAACCTGCCGCTGCGGCGCATGCTCACCCATGAGCTGCTGTCGCAGGTGGCGCTGGACCTCAACTACGACAGCGTGGACGCGCTCTACACCGCTATCGGTGAGAACCATGTGAGCGCAGGCGCTGTCACGGGTCGCCTCGTCCACGCCCTCGGAGGGGTCGACGGCTCCGAGGAGGACCAGGCGGAGGCGGTGCTGCCGTCGAAGGTGACTTCACGGCGACGCAGCGATGCCGCCCAGGCCGACCAGGGCGTGGTGGTCGACGGAGAATCGGATCTGTGGGTGAAGCTCGCGAAGTGCTGCGCGCCCGTGCCGGGCGACCCGATCGTCGGGTTCGTGACCCGCGGCGCCGGTGTGAGCGTGCACCACGCGGCCTGCACGAACGCGATCGACATGAACAAGCAGAATCCGGAGCGGTTCCTCAAGGTGTCATGGTCCGGCAGTGCCCGCTCCCAGTACCTGGTCCACATCAAGGTGGAGGCACTGGACCGCTCCCGCCTGCTGACCGATCTCGCGAACGTCATCAGCGACCAGCAGGCGAACATGCTGTCCGCCTCCTGCAACAGCCATCCGGACCGTCTGGCCATTGCCCACTTCTCGGTGGAGCTGGTGGACCCCGGTCACCTCAGCTTCCTGCTGGCGCAGGTGCGCCGTGTCGAGGGTGTGCTGGATGCGTATCGCGTCTCGAGCGACGGTCAGCCGATCCTCGACGCGACGGGTGCCCGCTCCCACTGACGGTCCCGTCGGCCGTTCAGAGACGCTCCAGCGCATCCAGGGAGCGCCGTGAGTTCCTGCCCGGCCCGATCTCGTGGATGCGTTCGCGCACGTCGGTCCTCTGCGTCCACCCGCGTTCCAGCAGCGTTCGCAGCGCAGCGATCACACCGGGGTCGTCGGGCCCGGTGCGCAGCAGGTCAGCGGCCACGCGGCTCGGCGACATGACAGGGCAGCCCCCGATCGTGAGGATATCGGCGGGGGAGAGGGAGAACTGGTGGAGCGTCACCCCACCACGGGTGCGGGCCCGGTGCGGCACCGCCACGGCGGGACGCTCGGGCGGCGCGCCGCCGAGGTACACCCAGGCGGCGCTCCAGTTGGCCAGCACCCACGGCCGGCGCAGGTCCGCGCCGATGCCCATCGCTGCGAGAACGGCGCGCTCCGGCAGTGACACGTCGACGTGGGCCGGCAGCAGCAGGTCTGCACCGATGCGGTGCACGGGGACGTCGAAGCCGATCAGCTGGGTGCGGACATCACCGGCGTCCAGCAGCAGATGTCGGCTGATCGTTCGTCCGAGCTCGTACGCGTGCGGAGACCACACGGTCAGCGGTTCGGCACAGGCAGAAAGATCTCCCCTCATGCCCGTCAGTATCGTCCGGTTCGGACGGCGGGGCAGGAGGGGAGATCCTTTTGTGGACAGTCAGGCGTCCATAGGGACTCGCTGAGTGCCGGTGGTCAGTTCAGCTGCTGTGCGGAGCGTTCGATGACAGCGAGCCATTCGCGACGGGCGTCGAGAGCGGCCTGCGCCTTCTCGATGTGCTTCGCATCGCCGGACGCCTTCGCCTTCTCCAGGTCCTCCTCGTAGGAGGCGATGGCGCTGTGGAGCTGGCTGGAGGCGCCTTCGACGCGTGCGCGGGTGCGCGGGTCGGTGCGGCGCCACTCGGCGTCCTCCGCCTTCTTCAGGGCATCGCGGACAGCGCGGATGCGGTCCTCGACGCGGCGCATCGCGTTGCGGGGGACACGGCCGGCGGCGTCGAAGCGCTCTTCGATGCCGCGCATCTTCTCCTTCGCGGCGTCGAGGTCGGTGATCGGCAGCAGTGCCTCCGCCTCGTCGAGGATCGCCTCCTTGACCTTGAGGTTCTCCTTCTGCTCGCCCTCGATCCTCTTGCGGTCGGCATTGCGGCGTTCGAAGAACGCATCCTGGGCGGCCTTGAACTTCGCCCACTGGGCGTCGTCCTTCTTGCGGTTGCCGCGCGGGGCGGCGCGCCACTCGTCCATCAGCTCGCGGTAGGCGCGGGCGGTGTTGCCGAAGTCCTCGGAGTCCTTCATCGCCTCGGCGCGGTCGATCAGGGCGGCCTTCACCTTCTCGGCTTCGGCGTGGTCGGCATCGAGCTGGCTGAAGTGGGCGCGGCGCTTGCGGTCGAACTCGCTGCGGGCGGCGGACAGGCGCTTCCACAGTCCGTCCTCAACGGAGCGGTCGATGGCGACATCGCCCTTCTGCATCGTCTTCCATTCGCCGACCATGCCGCGCATGGTGGCGGCGGCCTTCTTCCACGAGATGCGGTGGGAATCGGTGGCCACGAGCTCCTCGATGGACTCGACGAAGCGGGTGCGCTTCGCCGTGGCCTCATCGCGAGCCGCCTGGCGCTTCTTCTCCAGCTCCCCGATCTGCTCCTTCGCCTTCTCGCGCAGGTCGTGGGCGCGCTGGCGCAGCGCCGGGATGTCGCCGACGGTCTTCGGCTCCTTCATGTTCTTGCGCATCTGCTCGAGGATGCGGTTGAGATCGGCCTGCGTGTTGCCGTCCACCCCGAGCTTCTGCTCGACGATGTCGAGGAACGCCGCGAGGTCGAGGTAGGCGTGGGCGAACGGAGTGAGGGCCTCGTCGACGTCGGTGCCCGGTTCGACGGCGCCGATCTCACGCACCTGGGTGCCGTCCTGCACGGTGACGACGCCGTCCTCGCGGACCGTGCCGAAGGTCTTCGCTTCGGCGACCTTCGCGTCGTCGTACTCGGCGGCCACGGGGATCACCGGCACCAGGGGAGTGGACCGCTTGGCCACAGCGGCCGGGTTGGGGGCGGGCGACGACGTGGTCGCCGAGGTGAGCGCAGACGGCGCCGGCGTGGTGGGTGCCGACGGGGTCGGGGCATCGTCGCCGGCCGACGGGACCGCGCCGGTCTGCGCCGCCTCCTGGGCAGTCTTCGCGGACTGGTCGACGGGCTGGTCCGCGGGCGTCACCGCACCGGCGGTCTGCTCAGCTGCGGCGGTCTCGGGGGCGGCCTCGGCGGCGGTGGGCTCGCCGGAGTTCTGCTGGGTCTCGGCGGTGCGGTCGTCGCTCACGTCGATGCTCCTTCGTACGGTGCTGCGCCCGACTGGGGGCGCGGACAGGGGCACTCGGCGGTGCCCGGGGCATGGATCCGCAGCGCGCAGTCAGCCGCCGCGGGGACGATCCCCGCACCGTGATCGCACGCGCGGGCGCGAGTGGGCCGGGACCTGCGAAAACCCTACCCCGTCGGGCTGAAGTGCGGGCAATCGTCGCGGAATCGGCCCGGGGACCGGCCTGTGCCACGATGGAGTCATGAGCAGTCCTCTCGCCGTCCGCTTCGTCGTCTCCCCGTTCCTGCAGGCCACCTGCTGCGTCCTCCACGAGGATCAGCAGGGCGGAGCCGCCCTCATCATCGACCCGGGGTTCGACGTCGCGCCGACCGTGCAGGCGTACCTGGACGCGGGGGAGCTGGAACCCGTCGGTCTCGCGGTCACCCACGGCCACCTCGACCACGTGGCCGACGCGGCCCGCCTCGCCGCCGACTGGGACGTCCCCGTGCACGTGGGCCGGGGCGACTCCTACCGGCTGGACTGCCCGATCGATCAGCTGCCGGAGGCCTTCACCGGCGCCATCCGGCCGGTCTGGGAGCAGCTCGGCTGGCAGCGGCCCGCGCAGGTCCGCGAACTCGCCGAGGAGGACACGATCCAGCTCGGCGCGCACCGCCTCACCACCACGACCCTGCCCGGGCACACGGAGGGATCCACGATCATCTGCGCCGACACTCCGGTGCGGGCCGTACCCGCCGGCGGCATCACCGACGGCCTGGCCGAGCTCCACGAGCACGGCATCGCCTTCACCGGCGACATCCTGTTCCGAGGCTCCATCGGCCGCACGGATCTGCCCGGCGGCAGCAGTGACGACATGCTCGCGTCCCTGCGCCGGCTGCGGGCCCTCGCTGAGCAGCGGCGTGCGATGACGATCGTGCCGGGACACGGACCGGCCTCTGCATTCGGACGCGAACTGACCGATAATAGGTTCCTGAGCCTCTAGCCGCACGGCTGGGCGCCCCACCCGGACCACCCCAAGGAGCACACCCGCATGGCGAAGATCACGCCGCTGTCAGGATTCCCCGAATGGCTGCCCGCCGACAGGCTCGTGGAGCAGCACGTCATCGACGTGTTCCGCGAGGTGGCCGAACTGCACGGCTTCGCCAACATCGAGACCCGCGCGGTGGAGCCGATGAACCAGCTCCTGCGCAAGGGCGAGATCGACAAGGAGGTGTACGTCGTCTCCCGCCTGCACGCGGAGGACGGTGAGGACGCCCCCGCTCCCGACGGGGAGGACCGCCGCCTCGGCCTCCACTTCGACCTGACGGTGCCGCTGGCCCGCTACGTGCTGGAGAACCAGGGCAGGCTGGAGTTTCCGTTCCGCCGCTACCAGGTGCAGAAGGTGTGGCGCGGCGAGCGCCCCCAGGACGGCCGCTTCCGCGAGTTCTACCAGGCCGATCTCGACATCATCGGCCAGAACGCGCTGCCCGCCCACATGGACGCCGATGTGGCGATCGTGATGGCGGACATCCTCCGCCGCCTCCCCCTGCCCGGCGGTTTCCGCATGGCCGTCAACAACCGCAAGCTCTCCGAAGCTGTGTTCACCGCGCTCGGCCTCACCGACACCCCTGCGGTTCTGCGCGAACTGGACAAGATCGCGAAGATCGGCCCCGAAGAGGTGCGCCGTCAGCTGATGGAGAAGGCCGGCGCCACGGGGGAGCAGGCCGACGGGTGCCTCGCCTTCGCCCAGATCCGCGCCGGCGCCGACGACCTCGCCGACAGGATTGCTGCTCTCGGACTCAGCAGCGACGACATCGACGCCGCGGTCGAGGAGCTCGCCTACGTGATCCGCACGGTCGATGCGTCGGCTCCGGGCGTGTGCGAAGCGGACCTGTCGATCGCCCGCGGACTCGACTACTACACCGGCACCGTCGTGGAGACGTTCGTGGAGGACCATGAGGACCTCGGCTCCATCTGCTCCGGCGGCCGCTACGACACCCTCGCCGCCGATCGCCGCTTCACCTACCCGGGTGTGGGCCTGTCGATCGGCCTGTCGCGCCTGGTGTCGCGCCTGGTGACCCGCCAGGCGGCGGTGCCGACCCGCTCCGTGCCGACTGCGGTCCTCGTCATCGTGGCGAGCGAGCAGGAGCGTCTGCGCAGCACCGAGATCGCGCGCGAACTGCGCGAACGAGGCATCGCCGCGGAGGTGTCGCCGACGTCCGCGAAGTTCGGCAAGCAGATCCGCTACGCCGACCGGCGCGGCATCCCGTTCGTCTGGTTCCCGTCGGAGGACGGCGGCACCACCGGCGACGTCAAGGACATCCGCAGCGGTGAGCAGGTGCAGGCCGATGCCCGCACCTGGGAGATCCCCGCTGAGGACGCGCGAGTGCGCATCACCACCGCCGAGTGACCGCGCTCACGCACACGGAATAGCACCACACCGAAAGGGGTTGGAACCAGCATGGCTACTCTTGAGATGACCACCGAGAACCACGACGACATCGTCAAGGACGGCATCGTCCTCATCGACTTCTGGGCGGAATGGTGCGGCCCCTGCCGCCAGTTCGGCCCTGTGTTCGAGGCCGCGGCCGAGAAGCACACCGACATCACCTTCGCGAAGGTCGACACCGAGGCGCAGCAGCAGCTCGCCATGCAGTACGGCGTCACCTCCATCCCGACCCTGGTCGCCTACCGCGACGGCATCCCCGTATTCGGTCAGCCCGGCGCACTGCGCGAGAACGACCTGAACAGCCTCATCGAACAGGTCAAGGGCCTGGACATGGATGAGGTGCGCACGGCCTACGAGGAGCAGAAGGCGAAGCAGCAGGGCTGATCCGCTGCACCTGAATCACCGCACCGGGCGGGTCCACGACGATCATCGTGGGCCCGCCCGTTCGTCATGCCGGCGAGGCTCCGCCGGAGAGGATCCGCACCGCGTCGAGATCGGCGGGCGCCCAGGCCAGGTGTGGGAGGTCCGACGGGTGCACCCACTGCATCGCATCATGGTCCGTGGATGATGTCGGCGCATCCCCGGTCAGGGCGCAGGTGTAGACCCGCAGTTCGACGGCGCGGCGCCGGCCGGGCGTCACCGTGGCCGAGACACGGTCGCCGACGGTGATGGAGCAGCCGAGCTCCTCGCGGATCTCGCGGATCAGCGCGGCCGCGTCCGTTTCGCCGGGGTCGACCTTCCCACCGGGGAACTCCCACAGTCCGGCGTTCGCGGTGCCGGGGGCTTTGCGGGCGCACAGGAAAGCTCCGTTGTGCTGAATGGCGGCAGCGACGACGATGAGGGCGGTGGGGAGGTGACGGCTCGGCATGCTGCCGATCGTAGCTGACCGGTTTATGCAAGCTGGGACTGTCGAAAACAGGGTGCTCGCGTAGGGTGGGGCGCATGATGACTCCGAGCCCCCGCCCCGCGAAGAAACCGCGCCCGCAGGCCGTCCTCACCGTCCGCTCCGTCACGCCGCTCACCCCGCGACTGACCCGCGTCGTCGTGGGCGGTGACCAGATCGAACGCCTGAACCCGAATCAGCACGCGGACCGGTACGTGAAGCTCCTGCTGCCGCAGCCCGGCAGCGGCCTCACCCCGCCGTACGACATGGACGCGATCCGTGAGCAGACCCCTGAGCTGCTGCCGTCCCGGCGCACCTACACGGTGCGCCGCTGGGACCACGACGCCCAGGAGCTGTGGCTGGACGTGGTGATCCACGCCGAGCCCGGCCGCACCGGCATCGCCTCCGAATGGGCCCGCACCGCGACGCCCGGTGACCAGATCGCCATGAACGGAGCCGGCGGCGGCTACACGCCGCGGACCGATGCACGCCAGCATCTGCTGATCGGTGATCACGCCGCCGTGCCCGCCATCGGCAGCGCCCTGGACGCCATGCCGGCCGACGCAGTCGGGCAGGTGCTCATCCACCTCGAGCATGCCGAGGACCAGCTCGACCTCGACGCTCCCGACGGGATGCGGATCCAGTGGATCATCGGGGACCGTGAGGAGCTCGTTCAGGCGGTCGAATCGCTGGAGCTGCCCCAGGAGCTCATCGCCGAGCGGGGTCTGCAGGTGTTCTGCCACCTGGAGCGCGGCGCCACGAAGCGCCTGCGCAGGTCCCTCATCAATGAGCGCGGCCTCGACCGCGAGGACGTGTCCATCTCCGCGTACTGGGCGCTCGGGCGGGTCGAGGACCAGTTCCAGGCGGAGAAGAGAGAAGCCGTTGGGCAGATCTTCTGAGACCGTCGGTCCCGTCGGCGCAGGCCCCGACCTCGTAGTGGGGGCCGACGGGTGCGCCCGACCGCCCTGGGCGACGGCCAACGAGATGCTGCGCGCCTACTACGACACCGAATGGGGCATGCCGGTGCGCACCGAACAGGGAGTGTTCGAGCGCCTCAGCCTCGAAGGGTTCCAAGCGGGGCTCAGCTGGGCGACGATCCTCACCAAGCGCGCCGCGTTCCGCCGCGCCTTCCACGACTTCGATGTCGACCGCGTCGCCCAGATGGGGGAGGAGGACATCCAGCGCCTGCTCAGCGACGCCGCAATCATCCGGCACCGCGGCAAGATCGCCGCGACGGTGACGAACGCGCGGATCGCCCAGCGCATGCGCACAGAAGGAACCGACATCGCCGAGCACATCTGGTCGTTCCAGCCGGCGCTCACCTACGCACCGCGCACCCTCGCTGAGATCCCCACGCAGGATGAGACGTCACGGGCGCTGTCCCGCGACCTGAAGGGACGGGGGTTCCGGTTCGTCGGCCCCACCACCATGTTCGCGCTGATGGAAGCGATCGGACTGGTCGACACCCACCTCGTCGGCTCGCACCGACGCGGCGCGTCGGGGCTCTTCGGGGCCGACGGATCTCGCCGCTGAGCCGGCGCCGCTGCTGACGAACGAACCGCCCGAGCCCGGAGCTGCCGGGCGGGGCTCGGTCAGCGCTGCGGCAGCTCCCGTCGGACAGCCTCGGTAGCGGAGGACAGATCCACCTCCACGACGCCGTCGCGGACGCGGGAGTCGTACACGGACAGGCGGAAGTTCGGCGAGGTGTAGCACTCGCCGGTCTCCAGATCGTAGGACTCCTTGTAGAGCGGGCTCGCGATCGTGGGTCGGCGCTCACCGCCCACCTCGTGGTCGCCGACGATGCCGCGCGACATCACGCCCTGGTGCGTGCGCGGATCGATGTTCGAGGTGATGTGCACCTGGCCGTCCCAGGCGAGGAACACGGCGAGCTGTTCGGTGCCGAACAGCGCTGCCTCGCCCCAGTTCTTCTCCAACTGGTCAATCCGGCACACCTCGCGCCACTGATCGTCGGTCATGGAACACTCCTTCAGCTCAGGTGCTGTCTCCACCATTGTCGTGCCCGGGCGGCTGGGACGCGGGGACACTGGTCCTCCCACCCGTCGAATGGACCCGAACAGGACGCTCGTCCTGGTGACCCGCAGATCTTCAGGGTAGCGTCGGCGACGAACAGACCTCTGGGAAAGGGCCAGTTGATGACCACTGACACTCTCGCGCACAGCACGAACGAACCGGCGGTCGAGCACGTCGTCGTGGTGGGCGGCGGACCCGCCGCACACCGCTTCACCGAGACGATGCGCCGCCGCGACACCGAGGACCGCTTCAAGGTCACCGTCATCTCCGAAGAGGCCCTGGCGCCCTACGACCGCGTCAACCTCGCCAAGCGCTGGGACCGCTCCTACGACCTCACCCTCGGCGACCCCACCCTGTGGGAGGACGAGCACGTCGGCCTCGTCCTCGGCGACCGCGTCAACTCCATCGACACCGAGCTGCGGCAGGTACGGACCCGCTCCGGCACCATCTACGGCTACGACCACCTCGTCATGGCCACCGGCTCCAATGCCTTCACCCCGCCGATCTCCGGCTGGGACACCAAGGGCGTGTTCGTGTACCGCACCGTCGACGACGTCGACCAGATGGCGGACTGCGTGCAGGGCATGCAGTCCGACGAGAACCGCACCGGCTCCGCCGTCGTCCTCGGCGGCGGCCTTCTCGGTCTCGAAGCAGCCGGTGGTCTCGCCGCCGAAGGGTACGACGTCCACCTCGTCGAACTCGCCGACTGGCTGATGCCCGCTCAGCTCGACGAAGGCGGCGGCCGACTGCTCAACCGCCTCATCGAACAGCGCGGCATCACCCTCCACATGGGCGTCTCCCTCGACTCCATCGAGAAGCGGATCTCCTCGCGGAAGCCGTCGGCCTCCGAAGCCGACGCGCTGGCGAGCGCCGCCTCCAACGTGCGCGCCGTTCGACTCTCCGACGGCTCCGAGATCCCTGCGGATCTGGTCTGCCTCGCCGTCGGCATCCGCCCCCGCGATGAGCTCGCGAAGGTCGGCGGCTTCGAGATCGGGCCGCGCGGCGGCATCATGGTCGGGCAGGACTGCGCCACCTCCATCGACCGGGTGTGGGCGATCGGTGAAGTGGCCGCTGTGGAGGGCCGCTGCTACGGCCTGGTCGCCCCCGCCAACACGATGGCGGAAGTGGTCGTCGACCGCCTCCTCGGCGGAAAGGCCGTGTTCGGCGAACCCGACTCCTCCACCAAGCTGAAGCTCTCCGGCATCGACGTCGCCAGCTTCGGCGATGCCAAGAGCACCCAGAAGAACACCTTGGACGTCGTCTTCGCCGACCCCACGCAGGGGATCTACCAGAAGCTCATCCTGTCCTCCGATGTCCGGGTCCTGCTCGGTGGCATCCTCGTCGGCAACGCAGAGAACTACTCGACCCTGCGCGCCTACATCGGCCGCGAGCTGCCGGGGGACCCGTCGGCCTACCTCGCCGCCGGCGGCGGTGAGCTGCCCGACACCGGCGACATCCCCGATGAGGTCGTGGTCTGCTCGTGCAACAACGTCACCTCCGGTACCATCAAGTGCGCCGTCAACGGCGAGGGGGACTTCGAGACCCCCGCCCGCGACATCGCCACCCTGAAGGCCTGCACGAACGCCGGCACCCAGTGCGGCTCCTGCGTGCCGCTCATGCAGAAGATCCTCGCCGCGCAGCTCGCGAAGGCCGGCATCGCCGTGTCCACCGCGCTGTGCGAGCACTTCGACTACTCGCGCTCCGAGCTGTACGCGAAGATCCGGGAGAATGACCTCAGCACGTTCGACGAGGTCATCGCGGAATACGGGACCGGTCACGGCTGTGACGTCTGCAAGCCGACCGTCGCCTCCATCCTCGCCTCCCAGCGGGACCGCTACATCCTCGACCGAGGGCTCGGCGAGCTGCAGGACACCAACGACCGATTCATCGGCAATATGCAGAAGGACGGCACCTACTCCGTGGTGCCGCGCGTGCCCGGCGGTGAGATCACCCCGGAGCGTCTGCGCGTCATCGCTGAAGTCGCCGCCGACTTCAACCTGTACACGAAGATCACCGGCGCGCAGCGCATCGGCCTGTTCGGCGCCCGCCTCGAACAGCTGCCCCATATCTGGCAGCGGCTCGTGGACGCCGGGATGGAGTCCGGCCAGGCGTACGGCAAGTCCCTGCGCACGGTGAAGAGCTGCGTGGGCTCCACCTGGTGCCGCTTCGGCCAGCAGGACTCCGTGTCCATGGCGATCCTCTTGGAGGAGCGCTACAAGGGCCTGCGCTCCCCGCACAAGTTCAAGCTCGGAGTGTCCGGCTGCGCCCGCGAATGTGCGGAGGCCCGTGGGAAGGACATCGGCGTGATCGCGACCGATAAGGGCTGGAACCTGTACGTCGGCGGCAACGGCGGCTTCTCGCCCCGCCACGCCGAACTGCTCGCCTCCGACGTCGACGACGACACCCTCGTCTCCCTCGTGGACCGCTTCCTCGGCTACTACATCCGCTCCGCGGAGAAGCTGCAGCGCACCGCTGCGTGGATCGACTCGATGGACGGCGGCATCGACCACGTCCACGCCGTCGTCGTCGAGGACTCGCTCGGCATCGCCGACGAACTGGAGAAGGAGATGCAGGAGTTCGTGGACGGCCACGAGGACGAATGGGTCGCGACCCTGAAGGACCCCCAGAAGCTCGCCCGCTTCCGCTCCTTCATCAACGCCCCCGAGGCCGCCGACCCGCTGTTCGCCCGCGTGCCCGAACGCGACCAGAACCGCCCCGCCACCCTGGAGGAGCGCGAATCGGTCCTCATCTCCGGCCCCGAGATCGCGTTCCGCGGACCGCGCGGCGAAGCCATCGGCTCCGGGCGCACAGTGTGAGGCCCACCGCGTTCCACCTCGAGCGCAGCTGGCAGGGGCGGACCGTCGATCAGGAGACGGCGGGCCGCCCCCTCAGCTGGCAGGCCGCGCAGGCGTTCGCCGCTGAGGGCGCCCACGTCATCCTCGACACGGATGAGCCCCAGCGGCGCGCGCAGCGCTTCGACGCCCTCGCCCGTGAACAGGGGCTGCAGGACACCGTGCTGCAGTGGGCGGCGCGCGATTTCGGCACCATCACCGTCCGCGTAGAAGCGCCGCGCAGCGGCGAACCGACGGGGGAGGGCCCGACGCCCTCCGTACCAGGCAGTGTCGCGCTCATCGGCAGCGGGCCCGGCGATCCGGAGCTGCTCACTCTGGCCGCCATGCGCGCCATCGCGGAGGCCGACGTCATCTTCGCCGACCGTCTCGGTGCCGCCGGCGACTGCCTCCGGCTCGCCCCCGGGTCCCTCATCGTGGATGTGGGGAAGAAGCCCGGGCACCATTCGATGATCCAGGAGCTCATCAACGAGCAGATGACGGTCTTCGCCCGTGCCGGCGCCCGTGTGGTCCGGCTGAAGGGCGGCGATCCGTTCATCTTCGGCCGCGGATCCGAGGAATGGCAGCACCTCGCAGAGAACGGCATCCGCGTGGACGTGGTCCCCGGCATCACCAGCGCCCTGGCGGTGCCCGCGAGGGCCGGCATCCCCGCCACCCACCGCGGCATCACCCGCGCGGTGACGATCATCTCCGGCCACGAAGCGATCGACGGCGCAGAAGCCGCAGCGCTCGTGCAGCTGGGCGGCTCCGTCATGATCCTCATGGGCATGGGCACCCTGCCGCTCACCCAGCGCGCCCTGCTGGAGGCCGGACTGGATCCTGCCACGCCCGCATCCGTCATCCACCGCGGATTCCATGGTGATGAGGAGCGCTGCCACAGCACCCTCGCCGCTGTTGCGCAGGACGCCGCCGACGCCGGCCTGACGAGCCCGTCGATCATCGTGATCGGTGAGGTGGCGGGACTGCACACCACCACCGCGGACATCACCGACGGCCTCTGAGAGAAGGAGACGGCATGCCCACCGACCACGCCCAGCAGACACCGCCTGCCGCCGCCGGCGACGCGGGATCGGCGGACCCGTCGGCCGCACCGGGACCCACGACCGCACAGGGTACGCAGCAGCCGCTGGCGGGCCTGCGGATCGCGGTGACGGCGAGCCGACGCGCCGATGACCAGGCCGATGCTCTGCGCCGACGCGGCGCCGACGTCCTGCTCGCCCCCACCATGAGGATCGTGCCGACGGGCGCCGACGCCCAGCTGCTCACCGACACGCGCCGCCTGCTGGACGTGCGTCCCGCACTGTTCTTCGTCACCACGGCACAGGGCTTCACCGCATGGCTCGACGCCCTCAGCAGCGCCGACCCCGATCTCGCGCAGGCCGCCATGGCCTACCTCGCCGACACGCGCATCATCTGCCGCGGTGCGAAGGCCCGCGGAGCTGTCCGGGGCCGCGGCCTGCCCGACGCACCGGCCGCACCGTTGGAGACGTCCGCATCGATGGTCGACGTCGCCCTCGCCGAAGGCGTCCCCGCGGGCCCCGTCGGCCTGCAGCGCCACGGCTACATCCACCCCGATGTCCTCACCCGGCTCGCCGATGAGGGGGAGGGGCACGACCTCGTGGTGGTGGCGCCCTACCGGTGGGAGCCGCCTGAGGACCTCGACTCCGTTGATGACCTCGTCAGCGCCATCTGCCAGCGGAGCATCGACGCGGTGACGTTCACGGCCGCGCCGTCCGTGGATGCCCTCTTCGCCCGAGCCGACGAACTCGGCCGCCGCGACGACGTCGTCGATGCGCTGCGCAGCGATGTGCAGGCCGTCGCCGTCGGCCCCGTCACCGCGGAGCCCCTCGAAGCCGAAGGGATCACCCCGATCGCGCCTCAGCGTCAGCGCATGGGTGCGATGATCCAGCTCATGGCCGAGCAGCTGCCCGAACGGGTCAGTCGGCGCTGAGGGCGGCAGCGCAGTCCAGATAGCGCTGCGCCACCAGGGGCCCGAGCGCCGCACCCAGATGCGGCGCGGTGCTCCACCCAGTTGCGGCGGCAGCCGCCGACGTGCGCTCCAACAGCAGACCGGGCGCCGTGAACAGCGGCAGCAGCAGGCCCGGCTCGTCCGCGGTGATCATGTCCGCCGCTCGCGGAGCACAGGTCGCGAACCCCGCCCGCACCCGTCGGCCCAGGGCAGCGCCCAGCCGGTCCGCGAGGTCCGCCACCGCGGCGTTCGCCTGCTCGTGTGAGGATCCCACCGCCAGCAGCACAACAGGGGAGTCCTCGCGACCCGGTGAGGTGTGGGCCCGTGCCTGGTCCGCGAGGACCGCGAGCACATCGTCACCGGTGCCGATGATGCCGGCGCGGTGGATCGGCAGACCCGTCGCCGCCTGCGCCTCATTCAGTGCTGCCGGAACATCGGAGGTGGCGTGGAACGCCTCCGTGAACAGCAGCGGCACCGCGATCGCTCCCGGGCACTGGTTCGCCGCCAGCTCCGCGGCACGCGCCTGCACGGACGGCTCCGCGAGGTCCAGGTACGCGTCAGCGAAGGGGGCGCCGGCGATGCGGGCCGCGGAGCGGGCGATGTCCTGGGTGGCGGTGACAGCGGAGTCCAGGCGGGATCCGTGCGCGATCGCCAGCAACAGGGGCTCGCTCATGCGTCGCTCACGCCGAGCCGCTCCAGCTCCTCATCCACGATCGACGGGTCCAGCTTCTGGAAGATCGGCTTCGGCTTCGCAACCGGGGCGCCGACGGTGACCGGGCGGTGGCCCCAAGCGGGCACGTCCGAATAGTCGCCGGTGATGATCGGATAGCCGGGACCGCCGTCGAGGTCGTCCACATCCTCCATGCGCGGCATCGGCGCGACCACGCGGTCCCCGCCGAGGGCCTTCTCCACCTCGTTGGAGGAGTGCGGCAGGAACGGCGAGATCATCGTGTTCAGGT
The DNA here is from genome assembly GCF_022347125.1 of Helcobacillus sp. ACRRO. Taxonomy (NCBI): domain Bacteria; kingdom Bacillati; phylum Actinomycetota; class Actinomycetes; order Micrococcales; family Dermabacteraceae; genus Helcobacillus; species Helcobacillus sp. ACRRO. The sequence goes on along the minus strand of NZ_JAKRNG010000005.1, from coordinate 74,547 downwards.
CCGTGACGGCCTGGGCGAGCGTGTGCAGCACGGTCAGCAGGCGCGGCCGCTGCTCCTCCGCCTTCATCTTGAAGGGCTCGGTCGCGGAGACGTACCCGTTCGCTTCGCCGACCAGACGCATGATCTCGTTGATGGCAGAGCGCTGATGGTGGTGCGCGATCAGATCGCCGACGGTGTCGAATCCGTTGCGGATCTTCGCCAGCAGGTCGAGGTCGATCTGCTCCATCTCGCCGGCGGCGGGGATCTCGCCGACGTTCTTCGCGATCATCGCTGCGGTGCGGTTCACCAGGTTGCCCCAGCCGGCGACCAGTTCGTTGTTGGTGCGGGAGACGAACTCGCTCCAGGTGAAGTCCGCGTCGTTGTTCTCCGGACCCGCCGCCGAAATGAAGTACCGCAGCGCATCCGGCTGGTAGCGGGAGAGGATGTCCCGCACGTAGATGACCACGCCCTTGGACGAGGAGAACTTCTTGCCCTCCATGGTGAGGAACTCACTGGAGACCACCTCGGTGGGGAGGTTCAGCTCCCCGTACACACCGGGGGAGCCGCCCTTGGCGCCCTCGCCGTTGTGGGCGATGAGCTCCGCCGGCCAGATCTGGGAATGGAAGACGATGTTGTCCTTGCCCATGAAGTAGTAGGACAGGGCCTCGGGATCGTTCCACCACTTCCTCCACGCGTCCGAATCGCCGCCGCGACGGGCCCATTCGATGGAAGCGGAGAGGTAGCCGATGACCGCATCGAACCAGACGTACAGGCGCTTGGTGGGCTGGTCCTCCCAACCCGGCACCGGGATGCCCCAGTCGATGTCGCGCGTGATGGCGCGCGGGCGGATCTCCTTCAGGAAGTTCTGGCTGAAGCGGATCACGTTCGGCCGCCACAGGCCGGTCCTCTCCCGCTGGTCCAGCCAGCGTCCCAGCTCCTCCGCCAGCGACGGCAGGTCCAGGAACCAGTGCTGGGTTTCGATGAACTGCGGGGTCTCGCCGTTGATCCGCGAATGCGGGTTGATGAGGTCGGTGGGGTCGAGCTGATTGCCGCAGGCGTCGCACTGGTCGCCCCGGGCGCCGTCGGTCCCGCAGATCGGGCAGGTGCCCTCGATGTAGCGGTCGGGGAGGGTGCGGCCGGTTGAGGGGGAGATGGCGCCGTGCGTGGTCTGCTCGATCATGTAGCCGTTGTCCCGCACAGCGCGGAACATCTCCTGCACCACGGAGTAGTGGTTGACCGTGGTGGTGCGGGTGAACAGATCGTAGGACAGGCCCAGCTGCACCAGGTCCTCCACGATGACCCGGTTGTTGCGGTCGGCGAGCTCCCGAGCGCTCACGCCCTCAGAATCGGCGGCGACGAGGATGGGCGTGCCGTGCTCGTCCGTTCCGGAGACCATCAGCACGTCATGACCCGCCATGCGCATGTAGCGCGAGAACACATCGGATGGGACTCCGAAGCCGGCGACATGACCGATATGGCGGGGGCCGTTCGCATACGGCCAGGCGACTGCTGAAAGAACTCTGCTCATAGGCCCAGTCTACGAGGCGTCCTCACCTGCGCTCAGTAGGATGGCGGTATGAGTGAACAAGGTCTTTCCCACGCCCAGCGGAAGATGCGCGAGGCCTCCGTCCCCGAAGCCGCCATCAGCGTGTTCTCCGATTTCTACCGCCAGCTCGAGGAGGGCACCACCGGCCAGATCCCCGAGGACACCATCGAGCCGTACCTGAACCCGCCGAAGCTCGCCGATGAGACCGTCAGCGAGGACGACGCGGCCGACGCGTTCTCGAAGCTCGTGGTGATCAAGCTCAACGGCGGGCTGGGCACGTCGATGGGTCTGGACAAGGCGAAGACCCTGCTTCCGGTGCGCGACGGCAAGAACTTCCTGCAGATCCTCGCCGAGCAGGTTCTGTCGGCGCGGGAGCGCACCGGCGCCCGCCTGCCCCTGCTGTTCATGAACTCCTTCCGCACCCGCGAGGACACCCTCGAGGTCCTCGAGCAGTACCCGGACCTCGCCGTGGAGGGGCTGCCGCTGGACTTCCTGCAGAACAAGGAGCCGAAGCTCCGCAAGGACGACCTCACCCCGGTGGAGTGGGAGGCGGACCCGAGCCTCGAATGGTGCCCGCCCGGTCACGGCGACATCTACACCGCTCTGTTCGCCTCGGGTGTGCTCACCCAGCTGATCGATGCGGGCTTCCGCTACGCCTGCGTCTCCAACTCGGACAACCTCGGCGCCGAGCCGTCCCCCGAGCTCGCCGGCTGGTTCGCCGCCTCCGGTGCCCCCTACGCCGCGGAGCTGTGCCGACGCACCGCAGCGGACCGCAAGGGCGGCCACCTGGCCGTGCGCAAGGAGGACGGCCGCCTCATCCTCCGCGACACCGCGCAGACCCCGGCGGACGAAATGGACTTCTTCACCGACGAGGACCGCCACCCGTTCTTCCACACCAACAACCTGTGGTTCGATCTGGTGCGCCTGCAGGAGATCCTGGATGAGCGCGGGGGCGTGATGGGCCTGCCGCTGATCCGCAATGAGAAGACCGTGGACCCGGGCGACAAGTCCAGCACGCCCGTCTACCAGATCGAGTCCGCGATGGGCGCCGCGATCGAAGTGTTCGAGGGCGCGACCGCGATCGTGGTGGATCGGGCCCGGTTCCTGCCGGTGAAGGCCACCAGCGATCTGCTGCTGATCCGTTCCGACGCCTACTCCCTCACCGATGACCTCGCGCTGCGCAAGGCGGTGGACACGGTGCCGCTGGTGACGCTGAGCGATGACTACAAGCTGATCGGTGACTTCGATGCCCGCTTCCCGCATGGTGTGCCGTCCATGAAGGAGGCGTCCCGCCTGACCGTGGAGGGTGACTGGACGTTCGGCGCGGACGTAGTGGTCCGCGGTGAGGGGCGCCTCGGCGCCGAGGGCGGTCAGGTGGCCGACGGGACCGTGCTGGGCCAATGACCGCGTGACATGACGCGCTGAGCCTGCGCGAACCCGCAGGGCTGCGCGGCGCAGATGCGACGAGCGGCGGCCGTCCCCACGAGGGAGCGGCCGCCGCTTCTGTTCGTCAGCGAGGCTGACCGACGGAGGATCAGACCTCGCGGATGATCTTCTCCAGGTCGTACGGCAGCGGGTTGCCGTATCGGTGGTTGGTGGCGCTGACCGCCTGCTCATGCACGTAGCTGATCAGCTCGGCGCGACCGGACTGCACCACTGCGTGATCGAACAGGGCGACCTCCGGGCGGAGGTTGATCGCCTCGCGGATCTCCGGCTCCACACCGCCGATGGCGCGGACGCGGTAGATCGGTGCGGTGCGCAGGCGCGCCGCCAGAGCCGCAGCGGACTCGGTGACGACCTCCACGCCCGGGTGGTCGGTGGGGACCTGGGAGGCGAACTGCTCCGGGACCGACACGGATACGGTCGCGCCGACGGTCTTGGCGGCGTGCAGCACACGCTCCACCTCGAACTCGGTGACCTTGCCGCCGACGCGGATCAGCATCTCCACCGGGCGGTACTTCATCACGTTGATCTCGCCGTGCAGCTGCTGCACGTCCTTCGGGGCGTAGAAGGTCGACCAGTTCTCGATGTCGGACTTCTTCGCCTTCTCCAGCCAGGCGGCATCGCGCTCGCCCTCAACGGGGTCGCTGCCCACCATGAGGTGCATCAGGTAGTTCGGGCCGCCCGCCTTCGCGGTCGGGCCGATGGCGGAGCGCTTCCAGCCGCCGAACGACTGACGCTCCACGATCGCACCGGTGATGCCGCGGTTGATGTACAGGTTGCCCGCCTCCACGCGGGAAGCCCATTCGGCGATCTCCGCGGGCTCCAGCGAATGCAGACCAGCGGTCAGACCGTAGTCGGTGCCGTTCTGGATCTCGATCGCCTCATCAAGGGTGTCCGCGTGCATCACGCCGAGGATCGGACCGAAGTACTCCGTGAGGTGGAACTCGCTGCTCTTCTTCACACCGGTGCGCACACCGGGGGAGAAGAGGCGACCGGTCTCATCCAGCTGCTCCGGCTTCGCGAGCCACTTCTCGCCCTCGCCGAGGACGGTGAGGCCGCGCTCCAGCTTCTCGCCGGGCTTCTCGATGACGGGGCCCATCTCGACGGTGGGATCCGTCGGCCAGCCGACCCGCAGGGACAGCACGGCATCCGCCAGCTGGGACTGGAAGCGGCGGGAGCGCTCCACGCTGCCGACGGTGATGACGAGCGAAGCTGCGGAGCACTTCTGGCCGGCGTGGCCGAAGGCGCTGTGGGCGACGTCGTAGGCGGCGAGGTCGAGGTCGGCGTGCGGCGTCACGATGATCGCGTTCTTGCCGGAGGTCTCCGCCTTGATCTTCGCCAGCGGGTTGAAGCGGGCGAACAGCTTCGCGGTCTCGTACGCGCCGGTGAGGATGATCTGGTCGATGCGCTCATCACCGATGAGTGCCTGACCGATCTCGTTCTCCGGCACGTCCACCAGGCGCAGAACATCCTCGGGGATGCCCGCCTCGTGCAGCAGGCGCACCAGGTAGGCGCCGGTGCGCATCGCCTGCGGAGCCGGCTTCACAACCACGGCGGAACCGGTGACCAGGGCGGACACGATGGAGCCGCACGGGATCGCGATCGGGAAGTTCCACGGCGGGGTGACCAGGGTCAGCGGGCGCGCTTCGAACACGATGTCGTCGCGGCTCGCCAGGTCCTCGGCGTTGTCCGCGTAGTACAGCGCGAAGTCGATCGCCTCGGAGACCTCCGGGTCTCCCTGCTCGAAGGTCTTGCCGGTCTCGGACGCGGCCACCTCCAGCAGCTCGGCACGGTGCTCGGCGAGGACTCGGGCGCATTCGCGCAGCAGGTTCGCACGCTCGGACATCGGACGAGCGGCCCATGCCTCCTGGGCGCGCAGCGCGCCGGAGATGATGTCGTGGACTTCCTTCTCGCTGTCCACGCGGGCGGCCTCCGCCTCGGCGACGCCGAGGGTGGAGTCGGCGATGCGCGGCAGCAGCTGACGCGCCCACTCCTGGTTCGCGGCGGTGGTCATGTCGGTGTCCGGGGTGTTGAGGAACTTCCCCGGGGTGGACGGGATGGCGGCGGAGCCGAGCGGGATGCGGGACCCGTCGGCCGGCTTCTCCGCGGCGCGGTCACCCATGCGGTGACGCACCGGCGCCTCCTCCTCGAAGGAGCGGCGCAGAGCGGCCTCGAAGCGCTTCTGCTCGCGCTGGAACAGAGCCTCGCTGGAGTCCAGTTCGAACACGGCGGACATGAAGTTGTCCGAGGAGGCGTTCTCCTCGAGGCGCCGCACCAGGTAGGAGACAGCGACGTCGAACTCTTTGGGGTGCACGACCGGCACGTACAGGCGCATCGAGCCGACGGTCTCGCGGACCACCTGCTGCTGGCCCGGGGCCATGCCCGCCAGCATCTCGAACTCAACGGCGTCCGAGCCCTCGAGTCCGCGCTCCTTCATCAGCAGGTGCGCGTAGGCGATGTCGAACAGGTTGTGGCCGGCGATGCCGAGATGAACGTTCTTCAGCCGCTCCTCGGTCAGGGCCCAGCGCAGCACGCGCTTGTACTGGGCGTCCGACTCCTCCTTGGTGTGGAAGGTGGCGAGCTCCAGGCCGTGCACGGACGCCTCCACCTGCTCCATCGGCAGGTTCGCACCCTTCACCAGGCGCACCTTGATCGGGGCACCGCCCTCGGCGACGCGGCGGGCAGCGAACGCCTGCACGCGCTCCATCGCGGCAGCGGCATCCGGCAGGTAGGCCTGCAGCACGATGCCGGCGTACAGGTCCTTCAGCTCCGGCATGGACAGCAGGCGCTCGAACACCTCGAGGGTGAGCTCGAGGTCCTTGTACTCCTCCATGTCCATGTTGATGAAGGTCGGCTTCGCCTGACGCGCCGCATCGAAATAGAGCGGCTTCAGGTTCTCGAGGATCTTCTCGATCGTGATGTCTGCGCCCCACAGGGACATGTGGTCCACGATGGAGGAGATCTTGATGGAGCAGTAGTCGACGTCATCGCGCAGGATCAGGCGGTGCACGCCCTCCAACCGGCGGTTCGCCTCACGGGCGCCGAGCACGGCCTCGCCGAGCAGGTTGATGTTGAGGTTCACGCCCTGATCGCGGAAGCGCTGAATGGCGCGGCCCAGCTGTGGGTCGCGGGCATCGAGGATGAGGTGCGAGACCATGCGGCGCATGACCTCACCGGCGATCAGCACCGTGGTGCGCGGCGTGATGTACGACGCGGTGGAGCCGAGCTGCACGATGGAGCGCAGGGGACCGGTCAGGAACTTCGGCGGGTCCTGGGCGAGGTGGCGCAGATGGTGCGCGGCGGCGCGCGGATCCTCCGTGCGGATCACGAGGTCGACGAATCCGACGGTGAACTCGAGGCCCTTGGGGTCGGCGAGAACATCGGCGAGCATCTTCGCCTGTGAAGGAACGGGCAGACGGGCTGCATCCTGCACCCAGGTGCGCACCTGTTCGGTGACGGCGCCGGCCATAGCAGCGGGCTGATCGGCGCGGCGGCCGGATCGGGGCATGGTGGACAACTCTGTCTTCTCCTCACCGTAGACAAGAGGGCGCCGGGCAGCGCTCTCGATCCAACAATAGGGGCACTCCCCCTATTCGAGCCCAGCCCGAGGAGTGCGGACTGCGTCACGCGCAGCCCTGCGGGCTGTGTCACCTCTATGGGTGCATTCGATCGGACTCGGGCACAATGGTATCCGGAGACAGTCGATGCCGACTGTCCGAGCACCACTTGCTGTTCAAGGAGGAACACCGCGTGAGCAACGCATCCGCCAGCGCTGACCAGGTCCACAACGATTGGCTCCGCCGTGTGGCGATCGCCGAAAGCATGATCCCGCTGATCGGCGGGCTCTACCGCGAGAAGGATGTGAAGCCCCACATCTTCGGTCGCACTCTGATCAACAAGTCCGGAACCGACATCCTCAAGGCCCACCGCTGGGCCCGCCGCATCGAGAACGGCGAAGCGAAGGTGGAGGACACCCTCGCCGTGCTCGAACTCGCCCGTGAGAAGGACGTCACCGGGATCCCGCTGGACCTCGGCCGCCTGATCCGCGCCGCCTACCGTGACGGCAAGGACGTGCGCGAAGCCGCCCTGGAGTACTTCGAGAAGGCCGAGAACCGCGCCCCGCAGCAGCCCACTGACGTGGTCCTGTACGGCTTCGGCCGCATCGGCCGTCTCCTGGCCCGCATCCTCATCGCCCACCAGGGCTCCGGCGCGGGCCTGCGCCTGAAGGCCATCGTGGTCCGAAAGAACGGTGAGGATGACCTGCAGAAGCGCGCCAGCCTGCTGCGCCGCGACTCCGTGCACGGCAAGTTCGACGGCACGATCTCCGTGGACAAGGACTCCAACGCGATCATCGCCAACGGCACCCGCATCCAGGTCATCTACTCCTCCGACCCGGCATCCGTGGACTACACCGAGTACGGCATCGACAACGCCATCGTGGTGGACAACACCGGCCGCTGGCGCGACGAGGCCGGTCTCGCCGAGCACCTGAAGTCCACCGGTGTGGGCCGAGTGCTGCTGACCGCGCCCGGCAAGGGCGATCTGCCGAACGTGGTGTTCGGCATCAACCACGAGCAGATCACCCCGGACACCCGCATCGTGTCCGCTGCGAGCTGCACCACCAACGCCATCACCCCGGTGCTGAAGAAGCTCAACGACACCTACGGCATCGTCCGCGGCCACGTGGAGACCGTGCACTCCTACACCAACGACCAGAACCTCATCGACAACTTCCACAAGGGCCCGCGCCGCGGCCGCTCCGCAGCGCTCAACATGGTCATCACCGAGACCGGCGCTGCGAAGGCCGTCTCCAAGGCCCTCCCGGAGCTCGAGGGCAAGCTGTCCGGCAACGCCATCCGCGTGCCCACGCCGGACGTCTCCCTTGCGGTGCTGAACCTGACGTTGGAGAAGCCGGTCGACCGCGACGAGGTCAACGCCGACATGCGCGCCGAGTCCCTCACCGGCGAGCTGCGCAACCAGATCGACTACATCGCGTCCTCCGAGGTCGTCTCCACCGACTTCGTCGGCTCCAAGCGCGCCGGCGTCGTGGACGGCCTCGCGACCATCGCTGAGGACAACAGCCTCGTGCTGTACGTCTGGTACGACAACGAGTTCGGCTACTCCTCGCAGGTGATCCGCGTGCTGGAGCACATGGCCGAGCAGATGTGACCGGTCGTCTCACCGCACTGCCCGCAGGGCTGGGGTGAGATGACGAAGGGCCCCGTCGGCCGAGGAGACCTCCTCAGCGCCGACGGGGCCCTTCCCTGTGCGGGGTCGGTCCCTGTGCGGACCGGTCAGCGGACGCGGCGGGCGGTGAACTGGTCGCGCGGGTTCACATAGCGCTCCTGGTTCTCCACCAGCAGCAGCTCCGGCGCGCCCTTCTCCTCCGTGTCGGTCAGCAGGTCGAACACGGCCGAGGCGGTGCGCTCCAGCGACTCCTCCGGGGTTGCGCCGGAGCGGTAGTGCGCGGAGAACAGGGCCGCGGTGACGTCACCGGATCCGTTGCGCTTGGTGGGCAGGTGCGGGGTCTGCACGATCCAGGCGCCGTCCTGGTCGGCGAACAGCATCTCGAGGGTGTCGGCCTCGCGGTCCGGGCGGAACACGGAAGTGACGAGCACGGCCGACGGGCCCATCTCGAACGCACGGTCCACGGACGCGAGCGTGGACTCCAGATCGGTCGGGTCGGTCTCGGTGAGGTAGCCCAGTTCGAACTGGTTGGGAGTGATGAGGTCCGCGGCGGGGATCACCTTCGAGCGCAGCAGCGGCGGGATGTCATCGGCCACGAAGCAGCCGGAGTTCTTGTTCCCCATCACCGGGTCAGCGGTGTAGGTGGCGTTCGGATTCGCGGCGCGCACCCGGTTCGCGGCGTCGATGATGACCTCGGAGATGGCGCTCGAGCCCTGGTAGCCGGACAGGACCAGATCGACCTCGGAGAGGGCGCCGCGGTCCTCCATGCCGAGGATGACCTCGTGGACATCGTCGGCGTCCACCACGGGGCCGCGCCAGGAGCCCCACCCCGTGTGGTTGGAGAACAGCACGGTGCTGACGGGCCACACTTCGTGGCCGAGGCGCTGCAGGGGGAAGACGGCCGCGCTGTTGCCGACATGGCCGTAGGCGACGGAGGACTGGATGGACAGAATCTTCATGCCCTCATTGTTACACCCCCGGTGCGCGGTCAGAACATGGCGGGACCGGCGGCGCGGGAGCGCTCCTGAAGGTAGCAGCGGCCGCACAGCGATTCGTAGGTGACGGTGCCGCCGGCGCCGGAGTCGATCGCGACCTGGTCGCCCTCGAACACGAAACGGCCGCCCACCGATCGGCAGTTGAACTCGGCCTGGGAGCCGCACCGGCACATCGTGGGCAGCTTCTCGAAGTTGTCGGCCACCTCGAACAGCCGTGAGGAGCCGGGGAACTGCGCGGTGCGGAAGTCGGTGCGCAGCCCATAGCAGATCACGGAGATGTCATCGAGCTTCGCGACGAGGAACAGCTGGTCGATCTGCGCGGAGGTGAGGAACTGCGACTCGTCCACGAGGATGCAGGCGAGGGGGCTGCTGAGCTGCGCGGCGGCGTCGTGGATCATGCGGCGCAGATCCTCGCCCTCCTCCACCAGCAGGTCAACGCGGCGGCGGCTGCCGGCGCGCGCCACGACCCAGTCATCGCCCTTGGTGTCCACAGCGGGCTTCACGGTGAGGGTGCTCAGGCCGCGCTCTTCGTAGTTGAAGGCGGTCTTGATGAGGGTGTCGGACTTGCCGGAGTTCATCGCGCCGTATTTGAAGTGCAGCTTGGCCATGCCTCACAACTCTAGTTCACCCCGACTTGCTAGCTTCGGTGCCATGCCCGACGACTCCACACCCCGGAGGCGGATCAGCCGCCCGAACCAGGCCAGGCGCGCCTCGTCGGCGTGGCGGGAGCGCAACCGCCCGCAGCTGGACGCTCTGCAGCGGCACGAGGTGAACCGCCGCATCCCGGTGGGGCTGTCCACGTCGTCGGTGTTCCCCCTGGGGCTCGAGGACACGTTCCGAGCTGCGCAGGGGGCCGGGTACGACGGCGTCGAGGTGATGCTCTCGCACGAAAGGTGCACGCACGACGCCGAGCACCTGCGTGACCTGGTCGCCCGCTACGACATGCCGATCCTGTCGCTGCACGCCCCGACCCTGTTCCTGCTGCAGTTCGTCGGCGGCCTCAATCAGCGCCGCAAGCTGGCGGGGTCCGCGGCGCTCGCCGCTGAGCTCGGCGTGCCGACGGTCGTGGCCCACCCGCCGTTCCGCTGGCAGGGGAAGTACGCCGCGCGGTTCGAGCAGATCGTGCGCGACCTCGAGAAGCGCTACGGCGTGGAGATCGCGGTGGAGAACATGTACCCGTGGCGCCTCGGCGTGCGCGAAGTCCTCGTGTACGCCCCGGATCACGACCCGACCGACCAGGACTTCGCCCACGTCACGATCGACCTCTCCCACGCCTCCACCGCCGGAGACGACTCGCTCGCGATGGTGCAGCGGGTGGGGGACCGGCTGGCGCATCTGCACCTCACCGACGGCAACGGGCACAGCATGAAGGACGAGCACCTGGTGCCTGGGGAGGGCAAGCAGCCCGCCGCCGAGGTTCTGCGGCACCTCGCCATCACGGAGTGGTACGGCTCGATCGTGGTGGAGATCAGCACCGGCAAGGGGCGCCGCTTGGACGCGAAGATGCCGGCGATCGAGAGGTCACTGGCGTTCGCCCGACGCGAGCTCGGTCACCATGCCTTCGAGTGATGGGATTTCTGCACCCTTTTTCAGAGGCAGGTGAGAGAATCACCTGATGGATTCCGCGCGCTCGGGCCCGGCCCCGTCCGGTCGGCCGAGCAGCGCGAACCTCCCGCAGAGCAGCGCGCCGCGCACCCGTGCACGAGTGCGCGCCTCGAACAACGAGCAGACGAAGACAGACGGAAGTGACATGGTTCTCAGCAGCAACGCCTCGTTCGAGCATCGCAACGCCGCGATCCTCTCCATGACCGCGGTGGAGGCGCAGGTCCCCGTGACCTCGGACGAGCTCGATGAGATGCTCGCCCCCGCCCGCAAGCGCCTGCGCATCCCCAAGGGCATGCTGCAGCGCGTGGCCGGCGTGTACGAGCGCCGCTGGTGGAAGGACCCGGAGAACGGGTGGAAGCACGGCGTGGTCCAGGCCGCTGAGCGGGCCATCGCCGAGGCGGGCATCTCTCGCGACCAGGTGGGTCTGCTGATCAACGCCTCGGTGTCCCGCAAGCATCTGGAGCCGGCGATGTCCACGCACATCCACGCCGCGCTCGGCATGCAGCCGTCCACGATGAACTTCGACATCACCAACGCCTGCCTCGGCTTCGTGAACGCCATGACGATGGCCGCCGGCCTGATCGACGCCGGCCAGCTCGACTACGTGCTCGTGGTCGGCGCGGAGGACGTCGAAGAGGTGCAGCGCCGCACCATCGGCCGCCTCAACCAGCGCACCGCCACCCGCGACGACTACAACAACCAGTTCGCCTCCCTCACGCTCGGGTCCGGTGCCGCCGCCGCTGTCATCGGCCCGGCCGACCGGCACCCGGAGGGGCACCGTCTGCTGCACACCCAGTCCCGGGCGGGCACCGAGCACCACGAACTGTGCATCGGCAGCATGGACCACATGCAGACCGACTCCACCGGCCTGCTCGAGAACGGACTGGCGCTCGTGCTGGACACCTGGCGCGCCGCCAAGGAGTCCGGCCGTGACTACAACGCCTGCGACTGGGTGGTCATCCACCAGGTGTCGATGGTGTACTCCCGCGCCTTCTCGAAGGCGGCGGGCTTCGACTTCGACCGCGTGCCGCTGATCTTCCCGGACCTCGGGAACATCGCCGCCGAAGCGGTCCCCATGACCGTGGCGAAGCACCAGGACAAGTTCTCCCGCGGCGACAAGATTCTGATGATGGGTGTGGGCTCCGGTCTGAACACCGCAATGATGGAGGTTGAGTGGTGACGATCGGACACCAGAGCACCGACGCCGGCCGTACAGCAGCGCCGGAGATCCCCGAGCAGCCTGGAGTGGACCCTCGCCTGCACAGGTTCGCCACCGTGAAGGACTCCTTCGGAGACGACCGCCAGTGGCACTACCTGGACAACATCGATCTTCTCGCCGAGCGCGGTGTGACGCCGCGCGGCACCATCCTCGCGGTGCACGGCAACCCCACCTACTCCTTCCTGTTCCGCACCCTGTTCCGCGACGACATCGACTGGCGCGTCATCGCAGTCGACCAGCTGGAGATGGGCTACTCGGAGCGCACGAAGCGCATCCGCGGCCTCCAGGACCGCATCACCGACCTCTCCCTGTTCACCGACAGTCTCGGCCTGCGTGGTCCGATCGTGACCGTCGGCCATGACTGGGGCGGCATCATCTCCATCGGCTGGGCGCTGGACAACAAGCACGACGTCGTCGGCATGATCCTCACCAACACGGCGATCTACCAGGGGCTCGGCGAGTCCCTGCCGAAGGCGCTGCAGATCGCCTCCGCGCCCTCGATCATCCGCACCATGACCTCGGGGACCGACGCGTTCCTCCGCGGCACCATCAACCTCTCCAAGCCGCCGCTGCCTTCTGAGGTGAAGGCGGCGTACCTCGCCCCGTACCGCGGCTCCAAGCGCCGCGCCGGCATCGAACAGTTCGTGGCGGACATCCCGGCCGACGCCATGCACCCCTCCCGCGCCACGCTCGAGCGCCTCGCCGAGGGCCTGAAGGGCATGAAGGTGCCGTCTCTGTTCCTGTGGGGCCCGCGCGACGTCGTCTTCTCCGACCGGTTCCTGCGCGACCTCATTGAACGCGTTCCGCACGCCCAGGTGCACCGCTTCGAGAACGCCTCCCACCTCGTGTGGGACGACGCCGATGTCGCCGGCACCATCGCCGAGTGGCTGCAGGACGTCTACGGCGACCAGAAGCCGGGCGACACCGCTGTCCCCTCGCTGGAGCGCGGCCCGAAGGCCGTCTCCACGTTCGCGGACCAGCCGCCGCACGTGCCGCTCGGCTCCCGCATCACCGAGCTCGCCGAGGACCCCGCCACCGCTGACCTGCCCGCCGTGGTGGAGATGAACGGCGGGCCCGACGGGGGCCGCCGCACCATCACCTGGCGCCGCCTCGAGGAGCGCATCGCCGACCTCAGCGCCGGCATGCTCGCCCACGGCATCCGTCGGGGCTCGCGCGTGTCCGTGCTGGTGGAGCCGGGTGCGGACCTCACCGCCGTGCTCTACTCCTGCCTGCGCATCGGGGCCGTCGCCGTTGTGGCCGATGCGGGTCTCGGCGTGAAGGGCCTGACCCGCGCGGTCGTGGGCTCCCACCCGGACTTCATCATCGGCATCGACCGTGCCCTCATCGGCGCGAAGGTGCTCGGCTGGCCGGGGCAGAAGATCAGTGTGCAGACCCTGCCGACCGTGGACCGCGCCGTCCTCGGCGTCACCACCTCGGTGGCGGAGCTGATGAACGAGGGTTCGCAGATGCGCGCCCTCGCCGCTGATACCCGCGCCGAAGACCTGGACCCGGACGAGGACGCCCTGATCCTGTTCACCTCCGGCTCGACCGGCCCCGCGAAGGGCGCCGCCTACACGCACCGTCAGGCCAGCGCCATGTTCAGCGCCGTCGGCGAGACCCTGCAGCTGCGTCCCGAGCGCGGCCTGGTCGCCGGGTTCGCACCGTTCGCGCTGCTGGGTCCCTCGCTCGGCGCCCCCAGTGTGGTGCCGGATATGGATGTCACCCGCCCCGGTGAGCTGACCGCTGCGGCTCTCGCAGATGCGGTGGATGCGCTCGGCTCCCCGGCCGTGTTCACCGCCCCCGCAGCACTGAAGAACATCATCGACACCGCCGGCGAGCTGACCACTGAACAGCGGGAAGCGCTGGCGCGTGTGCCCAGCTTCTTCTCCGCCGGCGCGCCGATCCCGGCGCCGCTGCTGCGGCAGCTGCGCACGCTGATGCCGAACGCGCAGTCGTTCTCCCCGTACGGCATGACCGAATGCCTCGCGGTCGCCGCGATCGACCTCGACGGCATCGAGGAGGCCGGCAGTGGCAACGGCGTCTGCGTGGGCCGACCCGTTCCGCGCGTGGAGATCGCCATCGCGCCGGTCGATGAGCTCGGCCGCGCCGCCGACCACGCCGTCACCACCGCAGGGGTGACCGGTGAGATCCTGGTCCGCGCAGCCCATGTCCGCGACCGCTACCTCATGCTGTGGCGCACCACCCGGGAGGCGATGCGCATCGAGGGCTACCACGCCACCGGCGACATCGGCCACCTCGACGACCAGGGCCGGCTCTGGGTGGAGGGCCGCCTCGCGCACGTGATCCCCACGGCCGAGGGCGTCCGCACCCCGGTCGTGATCGAGCAGGCCGTGGAATCGGTCGAGGGCGTGCGCCGCGCCGGCGTCTGCGGCGTCGGCCCCGCCGGCACCCAGCAGATCATCGCGGTGGTGGAGATGGAGGAGGACCACCGTCCGGGCAGGCCCGCACAGCCGAAGCCGGCGCCGCACGAACTGGAGGACAGCATCCGTCGGACCGTGCGCGAGCGCACCGGCGCCGAAGTGACCGCCGTGTTCACCACCACCACGCTGCCCACCGATATCCGCCACAACTCCAAGATCGACCGCACGCGCCTGGCCGCGTGGGCCGAGGTGGCACTGTCCGGAAAGAAGGCGAAGCTGTGAAGGTCCTCGTCACCGGCGCATCCGGCATGCTCGGCGGGTATGTTGCGCGGGCTCTGCGCGACGCCGGCCATGAGGTGTCCGCATTCCAGCGCCGCCCCGCCGGCATCGACGGCGTCGCCGACATCACCGGCTCCCTCACGGAGGAGGCCGATGTCCGCCGCGCCGTCGCCGGGCAGGACGCCGTTGTGCACCTCGCTGCGAAGGTGTCGATCTCCGGTCCCGAAGAGGAGTACCGGAAGATCAACATCGAGGGCACCCGCCACATCGTTGAGGCGATGAAGGCACAGGGAGGCGGCAAGCTCGTCAACATCTCCTCCCCGTCGGTCGCGCACTTCGGCCAGTCGATCGTGGGCCTCGGCACCACCGCCCCGGAACCGGAGCGCGCCTCCAGCCCGTACGCGCGGACGAAGGCAGCGGCGGAGCTCGTCGCCATGGCCGCGGACGGCGAGGACGGCATGCTCGTCACCTCGATCCGCCCGCACGTGGTGTGGGGACCGGGCGACACGCAGCTGGTCGAGCGCATCGGCGGCCGCGCCAAGCAGGGGCGGATGCCGCTGCTGGACGAGGGCAACGCCCTGATCGACACCATCTACGTCACCAACGCCGCGGACGCGATCGTGGCGGCGCTGAACCGCATCGACGAGGTGCACGGCGAATCGTTCGTCGTCACCAACGGCGAACCGCGCACGGTGCGCGACATCATCGGCGGCTTCGCCGCCGCGGTCGGTGCCGAGCGTCCCACGCTGCGGATCCCGTCGTCAGTGGCGCGCATCGCCGGGCGCATCATCGAGCGGCTCTGGGAGATCCGACCGGGATATGACGAACCGCCGATGACGGAGTTCTTCGCCGAACAGCTGTCCACCGCGCACTGGTTCGATCAGCGCCGCACCCGTGAGCGCCTGCAGTGGACGCCGAAGGTCAGCATCGATGAGGGCTTCGAGATCCTGCGCCGCTACTACTCCACCAGCCCCCGCTGACGTGCATCCGTCGGGCACGAGACAGAAGGACATCGTGAACACTCACGCCGTTGAGGACTACCAGGACCTGGATGCCGAGATCCGCGCCGATATGGATGCCGCCCCGCGCGCCCCTCAGCGCACGGTCGGGCTCGTCCTGCTGATCGGCGGTTTCCTCGGCTGGTGGGCGTCGGTTGCCCTCACCCTCGACAAGTTCACCCTGCTGAAGGACCCGCACGCGAAGCTCGGGTGCGACGTCAACCCGTTCATCTCCTGCGGCACCATGCTGAACACGTGGCAGGCGTCCACGTTCGGCATCCCGAACCCGCTGATCGGCATCGGCGGGTTCGCGATCATGGCGGCCGTCGGTGCGCTGATGATGTCCTGGGTCCTCCTGCCGCGCTGGTTCGAATGGGCGGTGTTCGGCGGAGTGGCGTTCTCGTTCGCGTTCATCCATTGGCTGGCGATCTCCGCGATCTTCTTCATCCACGCCCTCTGCCCCTGGTGCCTCGTGGCGTGGGTGGCCAGCGCCCCCATGTTCTTCTCGGTGGCGGCGCGCCTGGTGGAGACCGGGCACATCGGCGCCCAGGGGGCCGTCCGACGGGTGCTGCGCTCCTGGGTGGTGCTCACCCTCTCCTGGTACCTGCTCGTGATCGTTCTGATCGTCGTGATGTTCTGGAACCAGTGGGTGCTGATGTTCGGTCTGTGAGCCGCAGCTGACCCGGTCCGTACACGGCGGCTCGGTCCACATCACCGCTTGTCCCCAGTCCCCGTCTCCGGGCGGAGGCTGGGGACGATGCTTCCTAGCGTGGGCGCATGAGTCAGAGGGATACGCGGAAGGGCCGCCGAGCGGCCCCGCACACACAGGCCAGCAGCTGGGACGATCTGGAGAAGTGGGCACGCCCCACCCTCACCGAACGCGTCCGGAGCGCCGTCACCCTCACCCGCGTGCTCCTGTTCGCAACCGTCATCGCCGTCGTGGTGCTGGCGGCCCGGCTGGTGACGGCCGGGAGCGATTCCGGCACGGTGGTGCCGCCCGCTGCCGCCGCCCGCACCGATCCGGGAACTGCCGCCAGCGATGGTGGCGGGACCGGTGGGGGAGCGGAGCGCCCGCAGCCCGCCCCCGCTTCGACTCCCGGCCCCGGCGATCCTGCGGCCCCGGCAGAGGGACCGGAACCGGCCGCCGGGGTCATGTACGTCTACGTCACCGGGCAGGTGCCGAACCAGGGCGTGGTCCGGGTTCCGGCGGGCGCGCGCGTGCACGATGCTGTGCGCGCCGCCGGCGGCCTCACCGGCGACGCCGACACCACCTCCCTCAACCTCGCCCGCCCTCTCCAGGACGGTGAGCACATCCATGTCCTCGCCCACGGGGAGGAACCGCCGCCCGGGTACAGCGCCGGCACCATCGGCTCACCCGGCAGCACCGGCACCACCGGCTCCAGCAGCCCGGGCAGCGGGGGCGGGCCCGCCGAAGCGCGCGGAACCAGCACCGGCGGGCCCGGTGGGGGAGCCGACGGGCGCATCAACATCAACACCGCCACCGCTCAGGAGCTGCAGGAACTGCCCGGAGTGGGGCCGTCCATCGCCCAGCGCATCATCGAGTTCCGGGACGCGAACGGCCAGTTCCCCAGCGTCGACTCCCTCACCGAGGTGAGCGGAATCGGCCCGGCCACGCTGGAGAAGCTGCGTGACTCCGCGACAGTCTGACCGACCTGGGCGACGCACCCTCAGAGCCGGCGACGCCGCCTCTGGTGAACGCCCCGCCCGAGGCTCGCTGGGCGGCGATCCGGCCGCGCCGATGCCGCCGGATCGCCGGGTCCGCAGCCGGCTCGTCCCAGCCGCCGTCATCCTGTGGGCGGCAGCGATCACCGGTGTGCTGTCCGGTCTGGAGAGCGGCCGCGCCGTCCTCGCCGGGGGCCTACTGGTGGCGCTGGGGACCGCGATCATCACTCGGCGGCACCGTCGCCTCGAGGACGACCGCGTCGACCCGCCATCCCCGGCACGGACCCACCTCACAGCGACCGCTGTCGTGACTGCGGTGGTCCTGTGCATCACGGGGCCGGTGCAGCTGCTGCGCACCGACGCGCAGGAGCAACAGCTCGTGCCGCTGGACCGTGCTGTCGAGGCCCGCACGGACCCGTCGGCCCCCGACCTGATGATGACGATCGACCTGCGCATCCGCACCCCACCGGCTCCCATCCGGGCGCAGAGGCGCACCGACAACAGCGGGGAAACCGAGCTCAGCACTGCCGGAGACCGCGTCACCGCGCATGCGGACCCCGTTGAGCGGTCAGCACGCCTCGGCCGCGACCGGGTCGAGCTGCCGGACCACACTCGCGTGATCGTCGCGCTCGACTCCTCGACCCGCGGGGACGCACGGCTGCTGCCAGGGGACCAGGTGCAGGTGCGCGGCCGCATCGACCGGCGCGGCACCACCGTGTTCATCGACGCCGCCGAGATCCGCCCCGCCCACGGCCTCGACCTGACGGGCCCGTGGAGACCGGCTCAGCTGCGCGGACGGCTCCACCAGCATCTGCAGGCCGCCACGTCCGTCCTGCCCGCCGATCGCGCCGCCCTGGTGCGCGGCATGGCCATCGGCGACACCACCGGCATGAGCGAGGAGCTGGATGAGGCGATGAAGATCTCCGGGCTCACCCATCTGGTGGCGGCATCGGGCGCGAACATCGCCCTCGCGTGCGCCTGCGCGGCGATCCCGCTGCTGCTGCTCGGAGTGCGGCGCCGGATCCGAGTGCTGATGTCCATCGCGTCCGCGGTGGGATACCTGCTGATCGTCGGTCCCGAACCGAGTCTGCTGAGGGCGTTCGCGATGGTGCTGCCGCTGCTGGTCGCGCGGTTCATCGGCATCCGCACCAGCGCCCTCAACGCCCTCTGTCTGACCGTCATCACCTACAGCGCGCTGTGGCCGCCCCTCGCGGCGTCTGTCGGCTTCATCCTGTCCGCCGCAGCCACCGGCGCGATCCTCACCCTCGCGCGGCCCACCGCCGCCGTGATCCGTGAACTGACCGCTGGCCGGGTGCCGGAGATCATCGCGCTGGCCGTCGCTGTGCCGCTCGTTGCGCAGGCGGCGTGCACACCGGTGCTGATCCTCCTGCGCCCCGAAGTGTCCCTCTGGGCGGTGCCCGCGAACATGGCCGCGGAGATCGTCGTCGCCCCCACCACCGTCGTCGGGTTCCTCGCTCTCACGGTCGCTCTGGTGAGCCCCGGCGTCGCGGCTCCGATGCTGCAGGTCGCCGGCTGGGGAGCCGAAGCCGTCATTCAGATCGCCGAGTGGAGCCGAATCCTGCCCGGCGCGCAGATCCCCGTACCCGACGGGGCGCGCGGCGCCCTCCTCGCCGCGGTGGTGCTCACCGGGGTGCTCGCCCTGACGTGGCAGCGGCACCGGCCCGCCGCGTGGGCGCTCGCCGCCTGCCTCGTCCTCATCGCCGCCGGGCCCGGCATCGTGCGATCTGCGAGCATTCGGTTCGCGCCACCGGCGTGGACGATGGCGCTGTGCGACGTCGGTCAGGGCGACGCCCTGCTGACTCGAATGGCGCCGGATCCGTCGGCACCCGTGGTGCTGATCGACACCGGGCCCGACCCGCAGGCGCTCACCGGCTGCCTCGATGCGCTCGGTGTGGACCGCATCGACCTGGTGGTCCTCACCCACCCCCACGCCGATCACACCGGCGGCCTGCCTGCGCTGACGGGGGAGCGGTCTCCGTCGGCGGCCTGGGTGTGTCCCCTGGACACCTCCACACCCCCGCATCTGCCCGCCACCACGAACGTCCGCACCGCGGTGCGGGGCGACGCCCTGACGCTCGGGCAGGGCCGCCTGGACGTCCTCTGGCCGACGGATGCCGACACCATCACCAGCGTCGCCGCCCGCGAGAGCTCCTCCGGCGAGCAGGCGGAGGCCAACGACTGTTCCGTCACCGTCGCCCTCACGTGGGCCGACGGGGCCCGGCTCGTCGCCCTCGGCGATCTCGAACCGGCGGCCCAGGCCGCCCTGGCGGAGCTCGGCGCAGGGCATGCCGACGTCGTGAAGGTGGCGCATCACGGGTCCCGCCGCCAGGACGACGCCCTGTACCGTCAGCTCGCACCGTCGCTGGCGGTGATCGGAGTGGGGGAGGACAACACGTTCGGCCACCCCCACCCGGATGCGCTGAGGCTGATCAGCGATCGCGGCGCGACCATCGTGCGCAGTGACCTGCACGGCCTCACACTCATCAGCAGCGACGGCGGCGGCGCGTGGCGTGTGCACCCCCAGCGCTCTGATCTAGACTCGGTCCGGTCAACAGGGAGGTTCCATGGCCCAGGTGGAATGGCACAGCGTCGCACCCGCCCCGGTGGTGCTGCTGACAGGCAGAGAACCGCTGCTGCTGCAGCGGGCCGCTGACCGCCTCCGCACACTCGTCCGGGAGAAGGACCCCGAGGTCGAAATCCACGACCTGCAGGCCGGCGACACCACGCCCGGTGAACTGCGGCAGGTCACCGCACCGTCCCTGTTCGGCGACGCCCGCTTCGTCCTCATCGACAACCTCGGCCGCGCCAACGACCAGCTGCTCGACGCGCTCATCGACTACGTGCAGCAGCCCGAGGACGGCGTCACCCTCGTGCTGCGCCACGGCGGGGAGCAGCGCGGCAAGAAGCTCCTGGACACCATCAGGAAGTCCGGTGCTCCCTGGGTGAAGGCCGACCCGATCAAGAAGCTGAACGACAAGCACGCGTTCACACTCTCCGAGTTCTCCCGTGCCCGCCGGCGCATCGCCACCGACGCCGTCCACGCCCTCGTCGACGCCTTCGGCTCCGACCTCGCAGAGCTCGCCGCCACCTGTCAGCAGCTGCTGTCCGATACGCAGCCGGAACCGAAGGAGGAGGCAGGCCCGATCACCCTGCGCGACGTCGAGGCGCTCACCGCCGGGCGGGTGGAGACCACCGCGTTCGCCGTGGCCGATGCCGCGATCGGCGGCAAGGAGCGCGAAGCCCTCGCCCTGCTGCGCCACGCGGAGCTCGCCGGTGTGGATCCCGTGCCGCTCGTCGCGAGCTTCGCCCGCAAACTGCGGGATGTGGCCAGGGCGGCGGCGCCGGGTGCCACCGCGCAGTCCGTCGGCATGCCCGATTGGCTGTTCCGCAATCAGGCCCGGGAGGCCCGCCAATGGACCGACCGCGGACTCGCCGCCGCGATCCAGGCCGTCGCCTCCGCCGACCACGGTGTGAAGGGCAACGAACGCGACCCCCACTGGACCGTGCAGCGCATGGTCATCAGCATCTGCCGCGCCCGCCGCATCCGCTGACCTCTCACTGAAGGAGACTCATGAAGCACCGATTCACCGCTTGGCAGATCTTCGTGATCGTGTGGGCGGCCCTGTTCATCCTGCTGGTTCTGATCGGCGCGGTCCTCAAGGGCCCGGACCTGCTGCGCACCACGTTCTCCGACCCGAACGCCGCCGCGCACAGTGCAGCGAGCATCGCCGCGCCGCTGAGGGCATGACGAAGCGGCCGCACCCCCTCGGGATGCGGCCGCTTTTCCAGCCTGTGTCAGGCGATGATCACTTCTTGAGCGATGCGACCAGCGCAGCGAGACCGGACTTGCGGTTCGCGCTCTGGTTCTTGTGGATGACGCCCTTGGACGCTGCCTTGTCCAGCTTGCGCGAAGCGTCGCGCAGTGCGGCAGCAGCTGCGTCGGCGTCACCATTGGCGACCGCAGCGCGCACCTTGCGCGTGTAGGTCTTCAGCTCGCTCTTGACGGCGCGGTTGCGCGCGCGAGCCTTCTCGTTGGTGCGGTTGCGCTTGATCTGGGACTTGATGTTTGCCACGTGGAGCCTTCTCTGTTGTCTATAAGGTGAAGCGCCGCTTCAGCGGAGGGTGCGGTTCGGACGGGGACGGGCGGTGGGGATTCGCCTGGAGACGTCCGCGCCGCACTACCGAAGCGGATAACACGATCCCCGTTCAGCGAAAAGGCCTCCCGGACACGGATGGGCGGCCCGCCGCCGACAGCGGATCGGTATGTTCACACATACTCGACCGACCTTACCAGCGAGCCGTCGCGCAGGGAACCGCCCTCCCCTCACCAACCGTACTGATCACGTATGGCTTTGCTCACCCGGGTGAACACGGCCTCGCCCACACGGCCGCCCTCTCGGCGCACCGTGCTGGTGCGCAGCTGGATCAATCGGTCCACCCGCACCTCGGACGGCCGACCCTTCGCATCCCACTGGCCGGAGCCGATGTCCACCCATCGGTTGCCGTGCTCGTCCACATGGTCGCCGGCGCCGCGGTCCCGCGAGGTGAGCATCAGGCAGGTGAGGACATCGCCGTCGACCTCCAGCACCAGGACGGGGCGGTCCTTGCCCTGCGTTGGGTCCTCCTCGAACGGGACCCACCCCCACACCACCTCACCCGGGTCGGGGGAGCCATCGGCCCGGGGTGCATAGGTCAGGCGCATCGGGCGGGAGCCATCGCGGTCAGGCAGTGGCGTGCCGAGCGTCTGCTGCTCGGCCTGGGCGCGGCCGGTCCGCTCCGCCGCGGGAGCCCCCGAATGGGCCGGGGCAGGTGCGGCCGAGCCTCGGCGGCGCTGGAGTTCGCGGATGCCGCGGCGTCCCAGGGAGAACGCGGTGCGCTGCACCATCGGATTGCGGGCTGCGCGCAGCAGCGATGAGAACAGTGACATGACTGGAACGCTAGCAGCGGCGCCTGGTGAGACGGACCGCTCAGATGATGCTGGGGCCGGTGCACTCGTGAGACGATGGTGCGCGACTGCACCCCCAGGGCGCCCCCGCGCATCCGACGCGGGCCGTGAGCGCCCGGTGCACCAGGTATTCGACGAGAGGAATCAGTTCGTGGCGATGGACGTGTCCCCGCAGGAACAGGCGAAGATCAGACCGGCCCACACGCAGGTGGACCGGATCCGCAACTTCTGCATCATCGCGCACATCGACCACGGAAAGTCCACCCTCGCCGACCGCATGCTCGGCCTCACCGGTGTGGTTGAGGACCGCCTCATGCGCGCCCAGTACCTGGACCGCATGGACATCGAGCGCGAACGCGGCATCACCGTGAAGAGCCAGGCCGTGCGCATGCCCTGGTCGGTGGACGGTGAGGCGTACGCCCTCAACATGATCGACACCCCCGGCCACGTGGACTTCACCTACGAGGTCTCCCGCTCCCTCGCCGCCTGCGAGGGCGCCATCCTGCTGGTGGACGCCGCTCAGGGCATCGAAGCGCAGACCCTCGCCAACCTGTACCTGGCGATGGAGAACGACCTGACGATCATCCCCGTGCTCAACAAGATCGACCTGCCCGCCGCCGATCCCGACAAGTACGCGGCGGAGATCGGCCAGCTGGTCGGCGTCGACCCGAGCGAGGTGCTGCGCGTCTCCGGCAAGACCGGTCTCGGCGTGGAGGAGCTGCTGGACCACGTGGTCCGCACCATCCCCGCCCCGGAGGGCGACCCGGACGCTCCCTGCCGCGCAATGATCTTCGACTCCGTGTACGACACGTACCGCGGCGTCGTCACCTACGTCCGCATCAAGGACGGTCGTCTCACCCCGCGTGAGCGCATCCAGATGATGTCCACCCTTGCCAGTCATGAACTGCAGGAGATCGGCACCATCTCACCGGAGCCGAACCCGTCGGAGGGCCTCGGTGTGGGTGAAGTGGGCTACCTGATCACGGGGGTGAAGGACGTCCGCCAGTCCAAGGTCGGTGACACCGTCACCACGCTGCACCACGGCGCAGAAGAACCGCTGGCCGGCTATGAGGAGCCGAAGCCGATGGTGTTCTCCGGCCTGTTCCCGATCGACGGCTCCGACTACCCGAACCTGCGCGACGCCCTGGAGAAGCTCAAGCTCAACGATGCCGCCCTGAACTACGAACCGGAGACCTCGACCGCGCTCGGCTTCGGCTTCCGCGTGGGCTTCCTCGGCCTGCTGCATCTGGAGATCGTCCGTGAGCGCCTCGAGCGGGAGTTCAACCTCGACCTGATCTCGACCGCCCCGTCGGTGATCTACGACGTCCGCATGGAGGACGGCACCGAGGTGCGCGTGCTGAACCCGTCGGACTTCCCCGAAGGCAAGGTCAACGAGATCCGTGAGCCGGTCGCGGTCTCCACCATTCTGGTGCCGTCGGAGTTCGTGGGCGCCACGATGGAGCTGTGCCAGTCGAAGCGGGGCCAGATGCAGGGCATGGACTACCTTTCCGAGGACCGCGTGGAGCTGCGCTATTCGCTGCCGCTGGCGGAGATTGTGTTCGACTTCTTCGACCAGTTGAAGTCCCGCACCAAGGGGTACGCCTCCCTCGACTACGATGTCCGCGGTGACCAGGCCTCCGACCTCGTCAAAGTCGACATGCTGCTGCAGGGCGACCCGGTCGATGCGTTCAGTGCGATCGTGCACCGAGACAAGGCGTATCACTACGGCGTGGAGATGGCCGGGAAGCTGAAGGAGCTGATCCCTCGCCAGCAGTTCGAGGTGCCGATCCAGGCTGCGATCGGGTCCCGCATCATCGCGCGTGAGAACATCCGCGCGATCCGCAAGGACGTCCTGTCCAAGTGCTACGGCGGCGACATCTCCCGTAAGCGCAAACTGCTGGAGAAGCAGAAGGAGGGCAAGAAGCGCATGAAGAACATCGGCAACGTCGAGGTTCCGCAGGAGGCGTTCATCGCGGCGCTCTCCAATGATGGCAGCAGCACGAACAGCGATGGCAAGCGCAAGTGACCCCGCGGGGCGGACACGACAGAACGTCGGCCACTCACCACTAGGAGATCCGATGCCCGAGCAGCCCACGTTCCCCGAAGCCGCCGGCCCACCGGCCCCCGATGAGCTGATCGGGATCTGGGAGCTGCGCGGTCTTGTGGAGGACAAGGAGTGCAACCGCTTCGAGATCGAGGACAGCGAGACGTTCCGCTCCCGCCGGTCGACGTGGCTGATCCCTCCGCTCGAGGAGGTTCCCGCAAAGCGCTTCCGCCGCGCTCAGGGCCTTGCGATGCTCATCACCGAGGAGAACGGTGAGATCCGCGCCCGGGAGGTCTCCGACGCCTCCGAGGTCCCGTGGATCGACGAGGAGGGCACGGGGCCCGCGACGGTGCCCGAGCCGTACGAATCCCGGCTGCTCACCACCCGCGGTGCCGACGGGACGTCGCGACAGTTCCTCATCCCCCTCGCCGAGGCCGACGGGGCGCGCACGCCGATCCGTGAAGGCGCCTCCGGCAGTGAGAGCTGCGATGCCCTCACGCTGCTGGATGACGGCCGGCTCGTGCGCACGCAGGCGAACTGGGTGGACGACGCCTACGGGTTCCGCCACCATCTGATGTTCGAGCGCGTTCAGCAGCAGGAGACCGAGCACCGCCGCAACCTCCGGGCGATCCCGAGGCCAGCCCCGTCGGCCGGGCGACCGGTGCCGGACCTGCTGCCGCCCGAGATCCGCGCACGGGTGATCAGCGCGCTGTCCGAGGCGATGGCGCGCTGCACCGTGCCGCTCGCCGGTGCGGGCGCGGTCTGCTTCGTGGAGCTCAACCGCGGCAGCACCAGCACGACGAAGGGCGTGACGGTCTATGCGGCGGACGGTCGACGCGTCCAGCTGTCCCCGGAGATGGATCAGATTCTGCGCAAGGGCGTGCACCGGAACGTGCTCCGCGCCATGACAGATTCCCTCAAGGAGTCCCACCTCGAGGAGGGGCTCGCCGATCACCACGGCACACGGGTCTACGGCGTGTTCTTCGGCCTGGAGCCCGGGGCCGATGAGCTCACCATCAGGCTGTACAGTGGTGAAGCCGGCTGGGGCCTGCGGCACGGCCGTGGCATTCCGAATCTCGAATACCTCAAGCAGGTCCTTCCCGCCCTCGCAGCCGTCGACCCGCTGCCGGACTTCTATGACTGCGTCTCCATGATCGGACCGGGCTCGGCGAATCCGCTGCCGTTGCCCGTCGAGGAGCAGGAGCAGCTGCGCCGCGCCCTCGCACCCGCCGCCCAGAAGGCACCGCACGCCCTCATGCTCCATGTGCACTGGCAGGTGCGGAAGAAGCCGCTGCGTTCGAGCGAGGACTGGCTGTTCCTGCACCTCCTCGGCGTCTCAACGAACGGGACGGTTCTGCGCTGGACCACCCGCCGCGGCGAGCCCAGCATCCCGGAGGAGCTCGTGACCGGCGGTGCCGACGCCTTCCAGGCGATCATCGAGCGCTCCCTGCAGCACACTGGCACAGCATCGCAGGACCCGAAGGAGCGCGGCCCCGGCGCGGGACACATCATCCACCGCCTCAGCACGGGGGAGACCACGGCGCTCGTCTACGACGCGCACGACGCCCCCCACGTGACGGAGCTGAAGGACCTCACCGAGACCGTGGCCCGGTCCACCATCCCCGCCTGGATCGCCGACGGGGACGTCCCGCACGATGACCCGTTCGCAGCCCTCGACCTCGGCGGCAGCACCTCGAGCTCAGCCCCGCGCACCCTGTCCCTGCCCGACACCACCCCGGGAGAGCGATGACCGCGCCCCCATGTGCCGGAACCCTCGCTGCCGTGTGCCTGCCGCGCGAGCTCTTCGCCGTCACCACACGCGGCCGTCTGATCAGCGGCATCGCCAAGGAGCCCGTTGAAGGCCCCGTTGAGGTCCTCTCCCAGGGGATCTGGGGCGACGTTCAGGGCGACCGCCAGCACCACGGCGGCACGTTCAAAGCCGTCTACGCCTACGCGCGAGAGCAGCGCGAAGCGCTCGCGGAGAGCCTCGGCAGAGAGTTCCCCGACGGCTTCTTCGGCGAGAACCTCGTCACCACCGGCATCGATACCGACGGCGCCGTGATCGGGGAGCGCTGGCGCATCGGCACGACCGTGCTCGAGGCCAGCTGCGTGCGCACCCCGTGCGCCACGCTCGCCGAGCGGACGGGCGATCCGCGCTTCGGCCGCCGCTTCACCGACCACGGCATGCCGGGCGCCTACTTCCGCGTCATCGAGGAGGGCGAGATACTGGCGCGGCAGGACATCGAGGTGATCAGCAGGCCGGACCACGGCGTCACGCTCCGCGACGCCTTCCGCGGCCTCACTGCAGACCAGGCCTCGGCCCTGCTCGACTGGTCCGAGGAGAGCGCCACTGTCCTGTACAGCTCGCTTGTGAAGTCCGCGCAGCGGACGCTCGCCAAGGCTGGCCTCGAGCACTTCCATCCCGCCCGGCTCAGCTCCGACGGCCGGGGGATCTGACGTGAGCACCCGCCCCACGCCGCCATCGGCGGCCGCCGGCCTGTCCGTCTACATTCACATTCCGTTCTGCGCCGTTCGCTGCGGCTACTGCGACTTCAACACCTACACCGCGACCGAGCTCGGCGGGGGCGGCTCCCAGCGGGAGTACCCCGACAACGCCTGCCGCGAAATGGACCTCGTCCTCGCGGACGACCGCGCCGCCGGCTACGACTACGAGGCGATCTCCACCGTGTTCTTCGGCGGCGGCACCCCCACCCTCCTGCCGGCGGATGACCAGGCGCGCATGCTGGAGCACCTCACCTCCCTGATCCCACTCGCGGACGGGGCGGAGGTGACCACGGAGGCGAACCCGGACTCGGTGAGCCGCGCCTCCATCGCCCGTCTCGCCGACGCCGGCGTCACCCGCATGTCGTTCGGGATGCAGTCCGCGGTGCCGAGCGTTCTGCGCACCCTGGACCGCACACACGACCCGGAACGAGTGCCGCAGGCGGTCCAGTGGGCGCGCGACGCGGGTCTGCAGGTGTCCCTCGACATGATCTACGGGACGCCGGGGGAGCGGATCGAGGACGTCGCCGCCACGGTTGACGCGATCACCGCGATGAGCCCCGACCATGTCAGCGCGTATTCGCTGATCGTGGAGGGGAACACGAAGATGGCGCGGCAGCTGCGCCGCGGGGAGCTCGAGACCCCGGACCCGGACTTCATGGCGGACGCCTACGAACTGATTGCGGACCGCCTGGAGGCCGACGGGTTCTCCTGGTACGAAGTGTCGAACTTCTCCCGCTCCCGCGACACCCGCTGCGAGCACAACATCGCCTATTGGCGCGGCGCCGACTGGTGGGGGATCGGCCCCGGCGCCCACCGCCACCGCAACGGCCTGCGCTCCTGGAACGTCAAGCATCCCTCCCGCTACGCGGCGATGCTCGCCGACGCCTCACTGCCGGTGCAGGGGTCGGAGACCGTCGGCCGGGAGGACCGGGAGGTGGAGCGGCTGATGCTGGAGCTGCGCCTCGCTGACGGCCTCGCCATGGACTCCCTCGACCTGCTCGGCACGGACCACGCCCGTGAACAGATCGACAAGCACATCCGGCTCGGCACGCTCGATGCGGCCGCGCGGGAGGCGGGCGTTCTGCGCGTCACCGACGAGGGCCGCCTGCTGGCCGACGGAGTCGTCCGCGACATCGTCTCCTGACCCCGTCGGCCCCCGCAGCGCGGCGGCGATGTGGCGCGGAGACCGTCCGGTTCAGTGCCAGATGGAGATGAACCCGCGGCCGAGGACCGCGAAGGTGATGCCGGCTGCGAGCAGGCACACCCCGGCGATGACCAGCAGCGTGATGCCGAGAGTGGACAGCCCGGCCGCGGTCGCGAGGAATGCGATGGACAGGTCCCCGATCATCGGCAGGGATGCGATGAGGAACAGGGCGCCGCTCGCGGCGATGACCGCGAGGAACCCGATGACCCGCAGCATCGGCGGGTGGTTGCGCTTCGCGGCCGTCAGCGACCAGATGATCGTGGCGAGCACAGAGATCGCCACGAACGCCCCCACGAACGTGACGTTGATGGTCATGCTGCCCGCCGCGGGCTCCGCATTGATCCGGGAGTAGATCTGATCCAGGGGCATGCCCGGGACGATCCGGGTCGGGTTGAGCGCGAGGATGTCCCAGGCGCCGAGGGCGGCGAAGACGACGGTGGTGAGGATGCCCAGGGCAGTGATCAGCCCCGTGTGAGATCTGTGCATACTGACCATGCTAAGCGGTCAGTCGCCTTCTGCGGTCACCCAATCGATCAGTTCTTCGATCCGGCCGCTCAGAGTCGGCTCCACATCCGCGTAGGACCGCACCTGCTGCAGGATCCGCTGCCAGCCGAGCCCCACGTCCTCCTTCGTGGCATGCGGCCAGCCGAGAGCCGCCAGCGACCCCTGCTTGATGTCCGTGCCCTTGGGAACATGCGGCCATTCGCGCAGGCCCACCCGCTCCGGCTTCACCGCCTGCCAGACGTCCACGTACGGGTGGCCGAGGATCAGCACGTGCTCCCGCGCACCGGGCAGGCGCATCACCTCCTCGGCGATCCGCGTCTCCTTCGACCCGGCGACGAGGTGGTCCACCAGGATCCCGAGCTTCTGCCCGGGACCCGGGCCGAACGCCCGCACCCGCTCGGCGAGGTTGTCGGCGCCGTCCAGCATCTCCACGACCACACCCTCGATCCGCAGGTCATGCCCCCACACCTTCTGCACCAGCTCGGCGTCATGCCGGCCCTCCACCCAGATGCGGGACCCGCGCGCCACCCGCGCCTTCGCGCCCTTCACGTACACGGAGCCGGAGGCGCTGCGCAGACGCTGCCCGGAGCCGCCGGGGGCCGACGGGGTCTGGGCGCGGCGCTGGGGCGGCGTCAGCGTGACGGGCCGACCGTCGATGAGGAACCCGGGGCCGAGGGTGAAGGAGCGCAGCCGGCCGTGCCGGTCCTCCAGCTCGACCACATGAGCGCCGGCGGTCTTCTCCACGCGCGTGATCGCACCCACCCAGCCGGTGGAGGCGTCCTCGACCACGAGGCCGCGCTCGGCGGGCACAGGGGCGGAGGCGGGGCGACGCGGCCGGTGCGGCTGTGCGGTGCCGGCGAGGATGTCGGATCCGTAGCGGTCGAAGGTCATGCGGTGACCGTAGCAAAGCACCGGGCCGACCCCTCAGTGCGGCGCGCCCCGCGCCCGGGCCTGTTCGCTCACAGGGGAGCAGGGGGCCTTGGGGAGGCGCGGCCCTGCCCGATAGGCTGGCACTCGCGCACGCACAGTGCTAAACGGATCGCAGGCAGGACCAGACCAGGAGGGACGCAGTGGACGACCGCAAACTGCACATCCTCGGCGCCATCGTCGAGGACTTCGTCGCCACCCGCGAACCCGTCGGTTCCAAGTCCCTCCTCGAACGGCACGAGCTCGGCGTCTCCGCCGCCACCGTCCGCAACGACATGTCCGTGCTGGAGGATGAGGGCCTCATCACGCAGCCGCACACGTCTGCGGGCCGCATCCCCACCGACAAGGGCTACCGCGTGTTCGTGGACCACGTGGCGCAGGTGAAGCCGCTGTCCGCCCCGGAGAAGCGCGCCATCCGCGCGTTCTTCGACGGCGCCCACGACCTCGACGACCTCCTCACCCGCACGGTCCGCCTCCTCGCCCAGCTCACCCAGCAGGTCGCTGTGGTGCAGTACCCCGCGATCCGGCAGGCGCACGTGCGGCACGTGGAACTGGTGAAGGTGGCCGACACCCTGCTGACCGTCGTGCTCATCACCGACGCCGGCCGCGTGGACCAGCAGACCATCACCCTGGAGCACCCGGCGAGCGCCGAGGAGTACATGGCGCTGCGCGAACGCATCAACCGCGTCTGCATCGGCCGCTCCGTCCTGGACACCCCCTCCTCCTTCGACGACCTCATCGCCTCCCTCCACCCGAGCGAGCAGGACTCCGCCCGGGAGGTCATCGCCTCCCTGACGGAGCTGCTGGACGAACGCCGCGAGGAGAGGGTCGTCATGGCCGGCACCGCGAACCTCGCTCGGGCCGCCCAGCAGGCCGCGGACGTGGAGCCGATGCTGGATGTGCTGGAGGAGAACCTGGTGCTGCTGCGGCTGCTGTCCGCGATGCGCGCCAGCCCCGGCCACGTGGATGTGCTCATCGGTGAGGAGCTCTCCAATGAGGCGCTGTCCCGGGCGGCGCTCGTGGGCACCGCCTACAGCGGCCTCGGGCAGAACGACGCCCCCAGCCGCATCGCAATCCTCGGCCCCAGCCGCATGGACTACGTCACCGGCATTTCGTCCGTCTCCGCCGTCGCCGCCTACATTTCGCGCTTCCTGCGCTGATCCGGCCCCGGCACCGGACGCCCCGACCATCACACTGCACAGAATCGACAGGACAGGAATCAGTGAACGAGGACTTCTACGAACTGCTCGGCGTCTCCCGCGACGCATCCGCGGAGGACATCAAGCGCGCCTACCGCAAGGCGGCGCGCAAGCTCCACCCGGATGTGAATCCCAGTGAGGACGCCGCGGATCAGATGAAGAAGGTCTCCCAGGCGTACGAGACGCTGTCCAACCCGGAGAAGCGCCGCATGTACGACATGGGCGGTGGAACCGGCGGCTTCGGTGGCTTCGGCGGCGGTGGAGCCTCGTTCGACTTCTCCGACATCTTCGACATGTTCACCGGCGGCCAGGGCCGCGCCCAGGGCCCGATCCCGCGTCAGCGCCGCGGCAACGACATCCTGCGCCGCGTGGCGGTCTCCCTCGACGACATCGTGTTCGGCTCCGAAGCCGAGGTCGACTTCCGCACCGCGGTGGCCTGCACCCGCTGCAGCGGCTCCTGCTGCGAACCCGGGACCAGTCCCAGCCGCTGCTCCACCTGCTCCGGCACCGGCCACGTGCAGCGCGTCACCCAGTCGCTGCTCGGCCAGATGGTGCAGATGGCTCCGTGCTCCGTGTGCCACGGCCACGGCGACGTCATCGAGAACCCCTGCACGGAGTGCTCCGGCCACGGCCGGGTCCAGCAGAAGCGCACCATCACGGTGACGATCCCGTCGGGCCTGGAGAACGGCACCCGCATCCAGCTGCGCGGCGAAGGCGAAGTCGGCGAGGCCGCCGGCCCCTCCGGCGACCTGTTCGTGGAGATCGCCATCGAGGATCACGACACCTTCCACCGCGACGGCACGAACCTCATCGCCCGCATCACCGTGTCCATGGTGGCGGCTGCCCTCGGCACCACCATCACCCTGCCCACGTTCGACGGCGACAAGGAGGTGCAGATCCGCCCGGGCACGCAGCCCGGTGAGATCATCACCCTCGACGGCCTCGGCATCACCCAGTTCCGCTCCGACAAGCGCGGCGACATCCACCTGGATGTCGACGTGGAGATCCCCACGAAGCTGTCCCGCGAGCAGCAGGACCTGCTGCGGCAGTTCGCCGACGCCCGCGACGAACCGGACGTGGCCGAGGCGCCCCGCAATGCCGCGAACGAGCCCCGAACTGCCGGGCGCAAGTCCCGGTTCTCCAAGCTCCGCGACCGTCTCCGCGACCTGTGACCGCGCTCAGCTTCCTGCTGCCGGACGGCGCCCTGGAGGGGCACCGTGCCGGCGACTCGATCACGGTGGACGGCGATGAGGGCCGCCACGGCGCCGCCGTGGTTCGTCTGCGCGCGGGGGAGGACGTGCTGCTGACCGACCCCGTCGGCCGGCAGGCGGCGGCGCGCGTCACCGCCACCACGAAGACCCGCTTCACCGCGGAGCTCACCGCTGAACCCGCCGATGCCCCGGCGCCGCGCCCCCTGATCACCCTGGTGCAGGCGCTCGCCAAGGGCGGCCGAGACGAGAGCGCGGTGGAGAGCAGCGTCGAACTGGGCGCCGACGCCGTCCTCGCATGGCAGGCGGGCCGCTCCATCGTCCGCTGGCAGGGCGCGAAGAAGCTTAAGGGCGTCGCCAAATGGGAGGCGACGGTGCGCGCCGCCGTCAAACAGTCCCGCCGCCCCATTCTCCCGCGTGTGGAGGGCGTGGTCACCACCGCCGAACTCGCGGAGCGGATCCGTGAGGGGGAGGCCGACGGGTGCCGCGCGATCGTTCTGCACGAAGCCGAACAGCGTCCCCTCACCACCATCACCGACGCCCTCGCCGATGCCCGCGACATCCTCATCGTGGTGGGCCCCGAAGGCGGCATCAGCAGCGAGGAGCTAGACCAGCTGCAGGCCGCCGGTGCCCTCAGCTGCGTGCTCGGCACCAGCGTGCTGCGCGCATCCACCGCCGGTCCGGCCGCGATCGCGGTGCTGTCCGCCGCTCTCGGCCGCTGGTGAGGGCCCGCCGCGGTCCCAGGTGGGGTGCTCCGTCCTCGGACGGTGGTGCAGGAGCGCCCCGTAGGATGGATGCATGACTGATCACGACTGCGTGTTCTGCCGCATCATCGCCGGCGACATCCCCTCCGACCGCGTCTACGAGGACGAGGACGTCATCGCGTTCAAGGACCTGAACCCCGCCGCGCCCGTGCACGTGCTCGTGGTGCCGCGCAAGCACGTGCCGAACGTGGTGGCGCTGTCCGCTGAGCCGGCGCTGCTCGCCGCTGTCGCCTCCGCTGCCGGCACGGTCGCGCAGCAGGAGGCGAACGGTGATTTCCGGTTCGTCTTCAACACCGGTGAGACCGCCGGCCAGACCGTCTTCCACGTGCACGGTCACGTCCTCGCCGGCACCGACATGAGCGAAGGAGAGCTCTGAGCTTGTCATCCGCTGACACCGACCCCGACATCCGGTCCTGGGACATTGCGATCCCCGACCACCTCAACCCCGTGGCCGTCCTCGGCGCCAACGACCAGGCGCTGAACGTGATCGAGAAGATCCTGCCGGATGTCGACGTCTCCATGCGCGGCCACCGCATCACGGTGCGCGGCCCCGAGCAGGCGATCAGACGAGCGGACGCGA
Organism: Helcobacillus sp. ACRRO; assembly: GCF_022347125.1. NCBI lineage: Bacteria > Bacillati > Actinomycetota > Actinomycetes > Micrococcales > Dermabacteraceae > Helcobacillus > Helcobacillus sp. ACRRO. The sequence continues at coordinate 41,331 of NZ_JAKRNG010000005.1, read as the reverse complement.
TCATGCGGTCCCTGATCGCCGTCGCCGCGAAGGGCGAGGTCGTGAACTCCGAAGCGGTGCACCGCGCCGCCCACATGTACGGCGATGACCGCCGCCGCGAACAGAACGTCTCGGAGGTCCTCTCCCAGACCGTGCTGTCCGCCCGCGGCCGCACCATCCGCCCCAAGACCATCGGGCAGCGCGACTACGTCAACGCGATCGAAGAGAACACGATCGTGTTCGGCATCGGACCCGCCGGCACCGGCAAGACCTACTTGGCGGTGGCGAAGGCGGTGCGGGCGCTGCTGTCGAAGCAGGTCAACCGCATCATCCTGACCCGTCCGGCCGTGGAGGCGGGGGAGAGGCTCGGATTCCTGCCCGGGTCGCTCAACGAGAAGATCGACCCGTACCTGCGGCCCCTGTACGATGCCCTGCACGACATGCTCGACCCGGAGTCCATTCCGAAGCTGATGGGCGCCGGCACGATCGAGGTGGCGCCGCTGGCGTACATGCGCGGCCGTACCCTCAACGACGCTTTCATCATCCTCGATGAAGCGCAGAACACCTCTCCCGAGCAGATGAAGATGTTCCTCACGCGGCTCGGGTTCAACTCCACCATGGTCATCACCGGTGACATCACCCAGGTGGACCTGCCGGGCGGGCACCCGTCGGGCCTGCGGATGGTGGAGAAGGTGCTGAAGAAGGTGGACGACATCGAGTTCTGCCACCTCAGCGCCAAGGACGTGGTGCGCCACCGCCTCGTCTCCGACATCGTCGACGCCTACGCTCAGTGGGACTCAGCCAGCGGGAAGAAGGACCGCCGATGACCATCGAAGTGAACAACGAGACCACGCACCGGCTGAACGAACGGGAGTTCACCGACCTCGCCCGGTACGTGTTCGAGCAGATGTTCCTCCACCCGGCGACCGAACTGTCCATCCTGTTCGTGGATGAGGACGCGATGGAGGACCTGCACAAGCGGTGGATGGACCTCGACGGACCGACCGACGTCATGAGCTTCCCGATGGACGAGCTGCGCGAGGGCAGCGAGGACCAGCTCGCATCCGAGGGCCTGCTCGGTGACATCGTCATCTGCCCGACGGTCGCCGCGAAGCAGGCCCGCATCGCCGGGCACTCACCCGAGGAGGAGATGCTGCTGCTGACCACCCACGGCATCCTCCACCTTCTCGGCTACGACCATGTGGAGCCGGAGGAGGAGCGCGTCATGTTCACCCTGCAGCGCAAGCTCCTGCTCACCTTCCTCGCCTCCCGCGGCGGCAGTGCCCACATCACCGACACGGGCGGCCGCGCGTGATCCTCGTGCTGATCGGCGTCCTCGCGGCTCTGGCCGTGGTGGTCGCCACCCTCATCGCGGCCTGTGAGGCCGCCATGATGTCCGCATCCAAGCATTCGCTGGAGCGGGCGCTCGAGGAGAAGTCGGAGAAGAAGCGCGAGAGTGTCCTGCACCTGCACCAGGACGCGCACACCACCCTGTCCACCCTTGCGCTCGGGCGAGTGCTCGCGGAGAGTGCGTACGTCGTCATCATCACCGCGATCCTGTTCGAAACGATCGACGGCCTCTGGACACCGCTGCTGCTCGCCATGGTGATGGCGGGCCTGATCTCGTTCATCGCGTCCTCCGCATCGCCCCGCACCATCGGCCGGCGCAGCCCCGACGCCGTCCTGATCCGCCTCTCCCCGCTGATCCGGACCTGCCGGACGGTGCTCGGTCCGCTGTCCCGCCTGCTGGTGCACATCGCGAACGCCGCCACACCCGGCGGGAAGTACGCCGGCGGGCCGTTCGCGACCGCGGACGAACTGCGGCAGATGGTGGACCGCGCCAGCGAAGGCGAAGAGCTGCAGGACGACGAGCGGGACATGATCCGCGGCGTGTTCGACCTCGGCGACACCCTCATCCGCGAGCTGATGGTGCCGCGCACCGACATGGTCACGATCCAGTCCGACGCCAGCGCCGAGAAGGCGATGCGCCTGTTCGTCCGCTCCGGCTTCTCCCGCATCCCCGTGATCGGTGAGAGCGTCGACGACCTGCTGGGCATGCTGTACTTCAAGGACGTCATGCGGGCTATCCACTCGCCGTGGAACCCGGGCGCTGACCGCCCCGTCACCGACATCATGCGCCAGGTGCGCTTCGTGCCCGAGTTCGTCGGCGCGGACGAGGTCATGAACCAGATGCGCACCAGCCGCGTGCATGTCGCGATCGTGACCGACGAGTACGGCGGCGTCTCCGGCATCGTCACGATCGAGGACATCCTGGAGGAGATCGTCGGCGACATCTCCGATGAGCATGACCGTCATGAAGCGGCCGCCGTGCCGATGTCCGGCGGCGCGTTCCTCGTGCCCGCCCGGGAGAAGCTGTCCGAGGTGGGCGATCTGTTCGACATGGAGATCGACGACGACGACGTCGACACCATCGGCGGGCTCCTCGGCAAGGCCCTCGGCAGGGTCCCGATCGTCGGCTCCGAGGCCGACGCGCACGGTCTGCACATGGTGGCCGAGAAGATCAGCGGCCGCCGCAAGCGCGTCAGCGCCATCGTGGTCTCCCGCGCCCCCCGCGAGGCCGCCCTCACCGGGGAGCTCCCCGTCACCGAAGGAGAGAACGAATGACCGACGTGCACCGCAGCGGCTTCGCCGCCCTCGTGGGCCGACCCAACGTCGGCAAGTCCACCCTCACCAACGCCCTGGTGGGGGAGAAGGTCGCGATCACCTCGGACAAGCCGCAGACCACCCGGCGCGCCATCCGCGGCATCCTCACCACCGAGGACGCCCAGATCATCCTGGTGGACACCCCCGGAGTCCACCGGCCCCGCACGCTGCTGGGGCGCCGGCTCAACGACCTCGTCAACGAAACCCTCACCGATGTCGACGTGGTCGGGTTCTGCATCCCAGCGGACCAGAAGATCGGCCCCGGCGACCGCTACATCGCGCAGGCCCTCGCCGAGATCCGAGCGAACCGATCCCGGCCCGTCATCGTGGTCATCGTGACGAAGGCGGACCTGGTGAGCCGCGACCAGCTCGCCGATCAGCTCGTGGCGGTCTCCCAGTTCATCGACGCCGACGAGATCGTCCCGATCTCCGCGGTGGAGGGAACCCAGATCGACGTGGTCACCCGCGTCATCGCCTCCCACCTGCCGGAGGGCCCCGCACTCTACCCCGACGGCGTCCTCACCGAGGAGTCGATCGAGGACCGCATCGCCGAACTCGTGCGCGAAGCCGCGCTCGCCGACGTCCGCGACGAACTGCCGCATTCGCTCGCCGCCGTTGTGGAGGAGATCGTCGAGGAGGACCCCGAGGGCGACACGTTCAAAGAGATGGCGCCGGGGGAGGGCCGGCTGGTGGTGCGCGTGTCCCTGTTCGTGGAGCGGGACTCGCAGAAGGGCATCGTGATCGGCAAGGGCGGTGCTCACCTGAAGAAGGTCGGGACGACCGCTCGCCGGCAGATCCGCAAGCTGATGGGCCGCCCGGTGCACCTGGACATTCGGGTCAAGGTCGCCAAGGACTGGCAGCGGGACCCCAAGCAGCTCGGCCGTCTCGGATTCTGACACGCTGTTCACAGTCAGAGACAGGCGCGTAGACTCGGGGCCATGCTGCTTCTCAACCGCCGTGCGGACCTCCTGCTTATCCGCCGCGACGAGTCCTGACGCCGGGTCCTCGTCGCGGAGGCCCCTCATGCCCGGCGACTGATCACATCGACGTTGAGGACCACACCATGAACGACTCCGCAGCAGCCACCGCCTTCGCCGCCGCCCAGGCCCCGACTGTTCCCGTGACAGGGCAGAGGGGCGATGCGCCCCAGCAGCCGTCGGCCATGCCGATCCACCGCTACCAGCCGTTCCACGAGCAGATCCGCGTGGACCTGCCGGACCGCACCTGGCCGAACACCATCATCACCCGCGCGCCCCGCTGGTGCGCCGTGGACCTGCGCGACGGCAACCAGGCGCTCATCGACCCGATGAACTCCGAGCGCAAACTGCGCATGTTCGACCTGCTCGTACGGATGGGCTACAAGGAGATCGAGGTCGGGTTCCCGTCGGCCTCCCAGACCGACTACGACTTCGTGCGCACCCTCATCGAAGAGGACCGCATCCCTGACGACGTCACCATCCAGGTGCTCGTCCAGTCCCGTGAGCACCTCATCGAGCGCACCTACCAGGCTCTTGAGGGCGCGAAGCACGCCATCGTCCACCTGTACAACTCCACCTCCATCGTGCAGCGCGACGTGGTGTTCCGCTCCGATGAGGACGGCATCCTCGACATCGCCGTGCAGGGTGCACTGCTGTGCCGCAAGTACGAGGAGACCATCCCGGACACGAAGATCAGCTACCAGTACTCCCCGGAGTCCTTCACCGGCACGGAGCTGGAGTACGCCCTGCGGGTCTGCAACGCCGTGATCGATACGATCAAGCCGACGCCCGAGGACAAGATGATCATCAACCTCCCGGCGACGGTGGAGATGGCGAGCCCGAACGTCTACGCCGACTCCATCGAGTGGATGCACCGCAACCTCGACCGCCGCGACTCCCTGGTGCTCTCCCTGCACCCCCACAACGACCGCGGCACCGCGGTCGCCGCCGCCGAGCTCGGCTACATGGCCGGCGCGGACCGCATCGAAGGATGCCTGTTCGGCAACGGTGAGCGGACCGGCAACGTGGATCTGGTGACCCTCGGCATGAACCTCTTCACCCAGGGCGTGGACCCGCAGATCGACTTCTCGGACATGGATGAGATCCGCCGCACCGTGGAGCACTGCAACCAGATCAACGTGCACGAGCGCACCCCCTACGGCGGCGACCTCGTCTTCACCGCCTTCTCCGGCAGCCACCAGGACGCCATCAAGAAGGGCCTGGAGCGGATGGAGTCCGATGCCGCGAAGGCCGGCAGGAGCGTCGAGGACAGCATCTGGCGCGTCCCCTACCTGCCGGTGGATCCCAAGGACGTGGGCCGCTCCTACGAAGCGGTCATCCGCGTCAACTCCCAGTCCGGCAAGGGCGGGATGGCGTACCTGCTGCGCACCGAGCATGGCCTGGACCTGCCGCGCCGCCTCCAGATCGAGTTCTCCGGGATCGTGCAGCACCTCACCGACTCCGAGGGCGGCGAGGTGTCGCCCGAGGCGCTGTGGGAGGCGTTCCGGGACGAGTACCTGCCGGCGCCGAAGCCCGCTGACCGCTGGGGCCGCTTCAGCTTCCGCGGTATGCACCAGGTGTCCGAAGGCGAAGGCACCGACCGCATCACCGTGGAGATGGTGGTCGACGACCACGTGGAGGAGATCACCGGTCTGGGCAACGGACCCCTGGACGGCTTCGTGAAGGCACTGGACTCCAAGGGCGTGAAGGTGCGCATCCTCGACTACGCGGAGCACGCACTGGCTGAGGGCGATGACTCCCTCGCCGCCGCCTACATCGAAGCCGAGATCGATGAGGCGATCTACTGGGGCGTCGGCATCGACGGCTCCATCACCCGCGCCTCCATGCAGGCCCTGGTCTCGGCGCTGAACCGGGCGGCGAAGATCCGTCGGTGATCTCCCGGCTCATCCGTGATGAAGCGGTCGTGCTGCGCACCCAGCCCCTGGGTGAAGCCGACCGCATCATCACGCTGCTGACCCGACGGCACGGCAAGGTGCGGGCGTCGGCGCGGGGCGTGCGGCGCACGGCCTCCCGCTTCGGCGCCCGCCTCGAACCGTTCCAGCGGGTCGATCTGCAGCTGCGCCGCGGTCGCAGTCTGGACGTCATCGCCCAGGCCGTCACCATCACCGGCTACTCCAGCCGCATCGCGGAGGACTACGACCGGTTCACCGCCGCCACGGCCGTAGCGGAGACCGCCGAGCGGCTCAGCGATGAGGGCATCGACTCCTCGAACGACTTCTACCTGCTGGTGCTGTCCGCCCTTGCCGCGATCGCGGACAGCTCCCGGCCGCCGATGCTGCTGCTGGACTCGTTCCTGCTGCGCGCCACCGCCAGCGCCGGCTGGACTCCGCAGCTGCGCACCTGCGCCACCTGCGGGGCCGACGGGCCCCATGTCGCCTATGACGTCGCAGCCGGCGGCGTGGTCTGCTCGGAGTGCCGGCGCCCCGGCGCCGTCGGTGTGCGACCGAGGGTCATCGAGCATATGATCTTCCTGCTCGCCGGGGATTGGGAGAACGTCCTGGACTCCGACGATCGCACCCAGAACCAGGCCGCTGCCCTGATCGCCAGCACTCTGACCTGGCATCTGGAGCGCGGCATCCGCGCCCTGCACTATGTGGAGCGCTACCAGAGAGGACCCCAGTGACCACGAAGCCCCTGCCCGGATCCATCGGCCAGCACCCGTCGGGCGCGCAGCCCCCAGTGATCCCGGCGCGCTTCGTCCCCCAGCACATCGCGGTGGTGATGGACGGCAACGGCCGGTGGGCGAACCGCCGCGGTCTGCCCCGCACCGCCGGTCACGAAGCCGGTGAGGCGGCCCTGCTGGATGTGGTCGCCGGCGCGCTGCAGATAGGGGTCACGCACCTGAGCGCGTACGCGTTCTCCACCGAGAACTGGGCGCGCTCCCCGGAGGAGGTGCGGTTCCTGATGGGCTTCTCCCGGTCGGTTCTGCGCCGCCAGCGCGACACCCTCAACGAATGGGGCGTGAGGATTGTCTGGATCGGCCGGCCGCAGCGGCTGTGGCGATCCGTCATCAGCGAGCTGCAGGCCGCTGAGGAGCTGACACGGCACAACACCCGCCTGACGCTGTACATGTGCGTGAACTACGGCGGGCACGCCGAACTGGTGGACGCGGTGCGCCGCATCGCCGAGGAGGCGGCCGAAGGGGGCCTGAAGCCGTCACGGATCCGCTCCTCGACCATCGAGTTCCACCTGTACGCGCCCGATATGCCGCCAGTCGACCTGTTCCTTCGGTCCTCGGGGGAGCAGCGCACCTCGAACTTCCTGCTGTGGCAGAGCGCGTACGCGGAGCTGCTGTTCATCGAGGAGATGTGGCCGGATGTGGACCGGGTGGTGCTGTGGCGCGCCATCGAGGAGTACGCGAAGCGCGATCGGCGCTTCGGGGGCGCCGTGGACCGCCCTCAACAGGTGAGCGAGGGGCAGGGCCCCGCGTCAGTCAGCGCGGACGGATGAGCTGCCAGTGCCCTGACGGTCGGCCGCCCCAGCCAACGGCGTCGCCGGGGATCTGAGTCGCGCACGCGCCCGTCGGCCCCCGCGGATCACCATGGCGGCGCCGACGATCGCGAGCACCACGAGGACCGCTGCCAGCGGGTTCGCCACCAGCAGGCGCCACCACAGGCTGAACGCCGCCAGCCCCGCCGTGGCGTAGATGACCGCCCACAGGAAGCCTCCGACGGCGAGCGCCGGCAGGTAGCGCCGCAGCGGCATCCGGACGACGCCGGCAGCGGCATTGACCGCGGTCTGGAAACCGACGGTGAGGAAGCTCAGCGCCACCAGCGGAGCACCCCAGCGAGCGAGCTTGTCCTGAGCGCTCGCGACTGCCGCGGACTCCAGGAAGCGGCGCAGGCGGCTGCGGTGCGCCAACTGCGTGGCGAAGCGGCCGAGCGCATAGGTGGCGCCGGCGCGCAGGTAGATCACCACGAGAAGAAACGCGATCGCGGGGATCAGCGGCAGTGACCGGATCCAGTCGAGCACGGCTCAGCCGGACTGCTCTGCAGAGGCTGCAGCATCGCCCGTGGGCTCAGCGCTCTCCTGATGCTTGGGGCACAGGCCGTAGATCTCCATCGTGTGGTGGAGATCGGTGAAGCCGTTCTCCTGAGCAATGCGGTGCGCCCAGCGCTCCAGCTCGGGCGCCACGAACTCGATCGTGTGGCCGCAGACGCGGCACAGCAGATGATGGTGGTGCTCTTCGATGCGGCACTGGCGGTAGATCGCTTCGCCCTCATCGGTGATGAGCACATCGACCAGGCCCGCGTCCACGAGGGACTGCAGGTTGCGGTAGACCGTGGCGAGGCCCACCGGCTGGTCATCATCGCGCAACAGCTCATACAGCTGCTGCGCGGTCATGAAGTCGCGCTCGGTCGCCAAACAGTTGAGGATGGCGGTGCGCTGACGAGTCTGGCGGACAACCTTAGTCATAGTCGCTCCATCATCCCACGCCGCGGCGGGGAATGAGAGCGGATGCGAGCAGACCCACGATGTACACGGCGATGGACAGCAGAACGATCACACCGCCCGGCGGCAGATCCACCAACACGGTGATGAGCAGGCCCGCCACCGAGCACAGCACCCCGATGACGATGGCGACGTTCATGGTGCGGGAGAAGCCGCGCACCATCGACTGTGCCGCCGCCACCGGCACGATCATCAGCGCCGACACCATCAGCGCACCCACGATCCGCATCGCCAGGGTCACCGTCAGCGCCGCCATCACAGCGATCAGGATGTTGACCATCCGCACCGGCAGGCCGATCGCCTGCGCATGCTCCTCGTCGCTGGTGACGGCGAACAGCAGGGGCCGCAGCCCCACGCCGATCAGCAGCACCACCACGGCGAGAACGGCCGCGATCAGCAGGTCCGAGCGCGTCACCGTGGACAGCGACCCGAAGAGGTACGCCATCAGGGACTGGGAGGTGCCGCCGGCGAGCTGGATGAGGACCACACCGCCGGCGATGCCGCCGTAGAACAGGATCGCCAGAGCAGTGTCGCGGCTGGTGTGCCCGGCTATGCGCACCCATTCGATCATCACAGCGCCTGCGACGGCGGCGACCAGAGCGCCGGGCACGGCCAGCACGTCGGGGGAGAGGGCGGTGAGAGAGGCGACGAGCCAGCCGACCGCCACACCCGTCAGCGCGACGTGGCCGAGGCCGTCACCGAGCAGCGAGAGCCGCTTCTGCACCAGGTACGTGCCGACCACGGGGGCGGTCAGGCCGACGAGCAGAGCGATGATCAGCGGGTCGCGGATGATGGGGGAGCTGAGCAGCTCGAAAGGGCTCATGGGGTGAACTCCTGGCCGATGCACTCCTCAATGATCGGGTCCACGTGGTGGTCATCGGCGGGGTCGTGGGGAAGGCGGTCGGGGACGGGGCCGTCATGCACGATGCGGCCCTGCTCCAGGAGGATCGCGCGGGTCAGCAGGGAGCGCAGCGGTCCCGTTTCGTGGAGCACCACGATGACGGTGGTGCCGCCGGCGTTGAGGTCGCCGATCAGTTGGGCGATCTGCTCCTGGCTGGAGGCGTCCACACCGGTGAACGGCTCGTCCAGCAGCAGCACCTGCGGGCGGCGGATGAGGGCGCGGGCGATCATCACCCGCTGGCGCTGTCCGCCGGACATGTCGGTGATGGGCCGGTCCGCGAGGTGGGAGATGCCGACCGTGTCCAGGGCCTCGTCGACCCGTCGGCGGTCGCGGCGCAGGAAGAGCGAGCGGGAGTTCAGCAGACCCGCGGAGACCGCTTCGCGCGCGGTCGCGGCGATGTTGCCGATCTCCGCACTGGTCTGCGGCACGTAGCCGATGCAGTCGTGGGCGGCGCGGTGCCGAACCGGGTCGCCGTGGATCCATGCGCGGCCCTCCGCGAGCGGCAGGATGCCGATCATGGCGCGCATGAGAGTGGACTTGCCGGACCCGTTGGGCCCGATCACGGCCACGAACTCGCCTTCGCCGATGGCGGTGGAGACGGAGTCGAGCACGCGCACACCGGAGCGCACCACCGTGGCGCCCTCCAAGCGGATGAAGGTGTCGGGGCCGTCAGAGCTTGCCGGGGTGGAGGGGGATGCAGCGGTGGGGGTGTGCTCGGCCCTCACTGCCACGATGCGACCAGTTTTTCAGCGTCCTCGATCATGACTTGAGAATAGTCCTTCTTCTCATCGAGCTGCTGCTCCAGGTTGTCCAGCTCCTCCGCCTTCGCACCGGTGGAATCGGCGAGGGACTTGGCGACCTTCGGGGACGCGGTCGTTTCGAAGAACACGGTGGTGACGCCTTCGTCCTTGATGACCTTCTGGAGGTCGCGCAGACGCTTCGGGCTGGGTTCGCTCTCCGGGTCGATGCCGGAGATGCCGACCTGCTTGAGGCCGTAGCGGGCCGCGAGGTACCCGAATGCTTCGTGGGAGGTGATGAAGGTCTTCGGGCCCGACACGGAGTCGAAGGTGGACTTCAGCTGAGCATCCAGCTTCTCCATGTCTGCGGTGAAGGACTTCGCACGCTGTTCGAAGTCGGCGGCACCGGAGGTGTCGATCTCACCGAGGCGCTTCGCGAGGGCGGTCGCGACCTCCGCCATCTTGGTGGGGTCGAACCAGAAGTGCGGATCGTAGATGCCGTGGTCGTGACCGTCGTGGCCCTCACCGGCGTGGTCGTGCTCATCACCGTGATCGGCGTGATCGGCGTGCTCCTCAGCGCTCTCGCCGGCGTGCAGCAGGTCGGTCACCTCGTGTACGGCGAGGACGTTGTCGGGCTTCTGCTGCTTCACGAGGTCGTCCACGGCGGCCTGGTAGCCGGTGATGTGCACCAGCACATCCGCCTGGGTGATCTCGGTGGCCTGGGCGGGCGAGAGCTCGAGGCCGTGGGGGTCCACGCCCGGTTTGACGGGGTTGATGATGGTGACGGCGTCACCGCCGATGCGCTGGGCGATGTGCACCAGTGGGTAGCAGGTGGCCACCACGCTCACGCCGTCCCCGTCGGCCGACTTCCCGCCGCAGGCGGCGAGGGCCGCGGCGAGCGCTCCGCCGCCCAGCAGGGCGCCGAAGGAGCGGCGGGTCAGGGCGGCGCTGAGGTGCGGCATGCGGGTGCGCTGGGGTGTGGGTGCGGGGGCCGACGGAGTCACTTCATTCATGGGAACCATTATCAGTGAGCGGGGTGGTGGGCGGCAAGGAGAACCGCCCCGCCGGCTGTCCGAGTGTGCCGAAGGACTCGGATATCCTGGATGGGAACTCCATCGCCCGCCCGCGGAGACCCCGCAGAAGGAGACACACGTGGCCAAGCCCGCACCGTCCAAGCTCGACAGCGTCATCGCCCTCGCGAAGCGCCGAGGTTTCGTCTTCCCCGCCGGTGAGATCTACGGCGGCACCCGGTCGGCATGGGACTACGGGCCTCTGGGTGTGGAACTGAAGGAGAACATCAAGCGTCACTGGTGGCGCACCTTCGTGCAGTCCCGCGCGGACATGGTGGGCCTGGACTCCAGCATCATCCTGCCCACCGCCGTGTGGGAGGCCTCCGGGCACGTCGCCACCTTCACCGACCCGCTCGTGGAGTGCCGCCAGTGCCACAACCGATTCCGTGAGGACCACCTCATCGAAGCGTTCGAGGAGAAGAAGGGCCGCGCCCCCGAGGGCGGCACCGCGGAGATCGCCTGCCCCTCCTGCGGCACCAAGGGTGAGTTCACCGACCCGCAGCAGTTCTCCGGCCTGATGAAGACCTACCTCGGCGCCGTGGACAACGAGACCGGCCTGCACTACCTGCGCCCCGAGACCGCGCAGGGGATCTTCGTCAACTTCCTCAACGTCGCCACCACCGCGCGGATCAAGCCGCCGTTCGGCATCGGGCAGATCGGCAAGAGCTTCCGCAACGAGATCACGCCCGGAAACTTCATCTTCCGCACCCGCGAGTTCGAACAGATGGAGATCGAGTACTTCACCCCCGCTGAGCAGGCCGATGAGCACTTCGACTCCTGGGTCGAGGCCTGCTGGAACTGGTTCATCGACCTCGGCATCAGCGAGGAGAACCTGCGGAAGTTCGATGTGCCCGATGAGGAGCGCGCCCACTACAGCGACGCCACCATCGACCTGGAGTACCGCTTCGGCTTCCAGGGCAGCGAATGGGGCGAACTGATGGGCGTGGCCAACCGCACCGACTTCGACCTCGGCTCCCACGAGAAGGCCTCCGGCAAGTCGATGCATTACCACGACCAGGCCAGCGGTGACCGCTACGTGCCGTACGTGATCGAACCGTCCTTCGGCCTCACTCGCGCCATGATGGCGTTCCTGGTGGAAGCGTACGAAGAGGACGAGGCTCCCAACACCAAGGGCGGGGTGGACAAGCGCACCGTCCTGCGCCTGGACCCGCGCATCGCGCCGATCAAGGCCGCCGTGCTTCCGCTGTCCAAGAGCGAGGACCTCGTCCCGATCTCCACGAAGCTGGCCGATGAGCTGCGCGGACTGTGGAACGTGGACGTGGACACCTCCGGCGCGATCGGTCGCCGCTACCGCCGCCAGGACGAGATCGGCACCCCGTTCTGCATCACGGTCGACTTCGACACCCTCGAGGACCAGGCCGTCACCGTTCGCGAACGCGACTCGATGGAGCAGGTGCGCGTGCCGCTGAGCGAGGTCACCGGCTACCTCGCGCAGCGCCTCGTCGGTGCCTGATCTGCACAGTGACCTGAGCTGACGCCTGGTCCCGGCGGCATGTGACCGACGGGACCAGGCGTCGCCATAGGAACCGCTGTGCACCTCTGGGACAATGGGGCCATGCCCCATCCCTCCACGCCTGAATCCGCCGCGCCCACGAGCGCCGCCGCCGTCAGTGGTGACGCGCCCGTCGGCGCTGACCGCATGCCGCTGACCATCGGCCCGCTGACGTCCGACACCCCCGTGGTGCTCGCCCCCATGGCCGGCGTCACCAATGAGCCGTTCCGCTTGCTGTGCCGCGAATTCGGCGCCATGCACTCGGACAACGACGGCGGCTTCTTCGTGTCCGAAATGGTCACCAGCCGCGCCCTCGTGGAGCGCAAACCCGAAACCATGCGCATGGTGAAGATGGGGGAGCGGGAGCGCCCGCGTTCCATCCAGCTGTACGGCGTGGATCCCGCCACGGTCCGCGCAGCCGTCGGCCTCCTCGTGGAGGAGGACCTCGCCGACCATGTCGATCTCAACTTCGGCTGCCCCGTCCCGAAGGTGACCCGCAAGGGCGGCGGCGCGGTGCTGCCGTGGAAGACCGAACTGTTCACCCAGATCGTCAGCGGCGCCGTGGAGGCCGCCGGTGATGTCCCCGTCACCGTGAAGACCCGCATGGGTGTGGACGAGGACCACCTCACCTACCTGGATGCGGGCCGCATCGCGCAGGAGGTCGGTGCCGCCGCGATCGCTCTGCACGGCCGCACCGCGAACCAGCACTACTCCGGCACCGCACAGTGGGACGCCATCGCCGCCCTCAAGAACGCCGTCACGGACATCCCCGTGCTCGGCAACGGCGACATCTGGACGGCCGAGGACGCTCTGCGGATGGTGGAGGAGACGGGCTGCGACGGTGTTGTGGTGGGCCGCGGCTGTCAGGGCCGCCCGTGGCTGTTCGCCGACCTCGCCGCCGGTTTCGCGGGTCGCCCCGACCGGGTGCGCCCGACCCTCGGCGACGTCTGCCGGACCCTGCGCCGCCACGCGGTACTGCTCACCGAGTTCTTCGAATCCGAGGAGCGGGGCGTGCGCGACCTGCGCAAACACGTCGGCTGGTACTTCAAGGGATACCCCGTCGGCGGCGAGCTGCGCCATGCCCTCGCCACCATGGAGTCCATCGCGGACCTCGATCAGAAGCTGTCCCGCCTCGACTGGGACTCCCCGTACCCCGGTGAGACCGTGGAGGGGCCGCGCGGCCGGGCCGGGCGCCCCAAGCGCACCCACATGCCCGACGGATGGCTGATCTCCCGTGAGCTGACCGACGAGCACCGCACCCGGCTCCACGAGGCCGAACTGTCGATCTCCGGAGGCTGATCCGTGGCCCGCTCACCCCGCATCCCCGCCGGCTACACCGCTGCCGACCTCGACCGCTTCTTCCAGGAGCCGCCGAAGTCGCAGAACCGCACCCCGTTCCAGCGCGACCGCGCCCGGGTCCTCCACTCCAGTGCACTGCGCCGCCTCGGAGCGAAGACTCAGGTCCTCGGCGCCGGCGAGAACGACTTCGTCCGCACCCGCCTCACCCACTCCCTCGAAGTGGCGCAGGTGGGGCGTGACATCGCCGAGGAGCTCGGCTGCGACCCGAACCTCGTGGACCTCGCCTGCCTCGCCCACGACCTCGGTCACCCGCCGTTCGGCCACAACGGGGAGCGCGTGCTCAACACGCTCGCGGATCCCGTCGGCGGCTTCGAAGGGAACGCGCAGAGCCTGCGCCTGCTGGCCCGCCTCGAACCCAAAGTGCTGGACGCGGACCGCTCCTACGGCCTCAACCTGACCCGCGCGGCCCTGGATGCGTCCATCAAATACCCGTGGCGCCGCGGTGAGGGCCCGAACCCGTCGTCCCCGAAGTTCGGTGTGTACGAGGACGACCTCCCCGTGTTCGACTTCGTCCGCGACGGCGCCCCCGCCCAGCAGCAGTGCCTCGAGGCGCAGGTCATGGACATCTCCGATGACATCGCCTACTCCGTGCACGACATCGAGGACGCCGTCACCGGGTTCCGCATGAATCCCGCCCTGCTGCATGACCCGATGGAGCGCAGCGCCGCGCTCTACGTGGTGCAGGACTGGTACACCCCCACCCGCAGCATCGACGAGCTCGACACCGCCCTCACCCGCCTCGAAGCGGACCCCGCGTGGCTCCATGAGTACACCGGGAACCTCGCCGACTCCGCCGCACTGAAGGACCTGTCCTCCCAGCTGATCGGCCGCTTCGTCTCGGCCGTCGTCACCGCGACGCAGGCCGAGTACGGCACCGACCCGATCGCCCGCTATCAGGGGCAAGTGGTGGTGCCGGAGGAGACGGCGCTGGAGATCTCCGTGCTCAAGGGCCTCGCCGCCGCCTACGTGATGAGCAGCCGTGAACAGCAGCCCGTGTACGAGCAGCAGGAGCAGATCATCACCGACCTGCACGCCGCGCTGCGCAGCACCGGCCGCACCCACCTCAACCCTCTGTTCCGCAGCCTGTGGGACCGCGCGGCCGACGGGGACGAGCGCGAACGGGTCATCATCGACCAGATCGCGTCCTTCACCGACGTGATGGCGGTGCGGCTGCACGCCGAACTGTTCGGCAGCGGCTCCAGCGCCTCCGCTCTCGACGAACCGCTGCCGGGCCTCGGGCCCGATCTGCCGACGGCATAATCCCCGGACCAGGGGTCGACGAGCGGATACAGTGGGGCCGGCAGCGGCGGAAGGAAGGCGGAATCGATGGCAGGCGGGCTGATTCGGCGCGAGGACATCCAGCTGGTGCGCGAACGATCCCGCCTGGACGAGATCGTCTCCGAGCACGTCACCCTGCGCACCGCCGGTGTCGGTTCGATGAAGGGCCTGTGCCCGTTCCACGACGAGAAGACCCCGTCCTTCCACATCCGGCCCGCCCTCGGCCACTGGCACTGCTTCGGCTGCGGCGAGGGCGGCGACGTCATCGCCTTCGTCCAGAAGATCTCCCACCTGTCGTTCGTGGAAGCGGTCGAATACCTCGCCACCAAAGCGGGGGTCACGCTGCGCTACGAGGACACCGGTTCCGGTGGGGAGCGCCGCACCGATTTCGCCTCCCGCCAGCGCCTGCTCGAAGCGCACCGCGTGGCGGAGGAGTTCTACCGTGAGCAGCTCGCCTCCCCGGAGGCGCAGACCGCGCGCCGATTCCTCGGAGAGCGCGGATTCGACCGCGCCGCCGCCGAGAAGTTCGGGGTCGGGTTCGCGCCGCAGGGCTGGGACACCCTGCTGCGGCACCTGCGCGGCCGAGGCTTCACCGAGAAGGAACTGAGCGTCTCCGGGCTCGTCTCCCAGGGGCAGCGCGGCGTGTACGACAGGTTCCGCGGACGCCTCACCTGGCCCATCCGTGACGTCACCGGCGCCACCATCGGCTTCGGCGCCCGCCGCCTCTTCGAGGACGACAAGGGCCCGAAGTACCTCAACACCCCCGAAACACCCATCTACAAGAAGTCGCAGGTCCTGTACGGCCTGGACCTCGCCCGCAGGGCGATCTCCACACAGCGGCAGGTGGTGGTGATGGAAGGCTACACCGATGTGATGGCCGCGCATCTGGCGGGGATCGAGACCGCGGTCGCGTCCTGCGGCACCGCATTCGGCGGCGACCACGTCACCGTGGTGCGCCGCATCATGGGCGACACCGCCGCCACGGCCGGACTCCGCCTCGGCTCCGGGTTCGGACAGGGCGGTGCCGGCCTCGGCGGTGAAGTGATCTTCACCTTCGACGGCGACGAGGCCGGCCAGAAGGCCGCACTGAAGGCGTTCGGCGAGGACCAGCGGTTCGTGGCACAGACGTTCGTCGCCGTGGAGCCCGGCGGGCTCGACCCGTGCGACGTGCGCATCCAGCGCGGCGACCAGGCGCTGCGGGACCTCATCGACTCCCGTGTCCCCATGTTCGAGTTCGCGATCCGCGCCGCCCTCAAGCATGTGGACCTCGACACCGCCGAAGGGCAGGTCGCGGGTCTGCGCATGGCAGCGCCGGTGGTGGCGCAGATCCGGGACAAGGCGCTGCGCCCCGAGTACGCCCGGAGGCTGTCCGGGTGGCTCGGGATGGATGAGCGCACCGTCGGCCGGGCCGTGCAGGACGCCGCGAAGCAGGCCCGCCACCAGGCGAACGAGCAGCAGCTGCACCGACACGACCCCACCGCGCAGCAGCCCGGCGCGGCCGCGTCGGCCCACCAGGGGGCGGCGGGGGAGGAGCAGCCGCCGATGGAGCAGGCGCTGCGGCTGCGGGACATCATGCCGCGCCGAGACCCCGTCGGCATCGTGGAGATGCAGTCGCTCGCGCTGATGCTGCAGTCACCGCAGGTGCTCGACCCGGTTGCCGTCACACTGCTGCCCGATGAGGCTTTCCGGACCACCGCGCTGCAGTCCATCTGGGACTGCATCCTCGCCACCGCGAGCCTGGAGGACGCCGTCACCGGCCAGCTCAGCCCTGCCCGGTTCCTCGACGCGGTCATGGAGATCGCCGGGGACACGCTCAGGCCCCTGATCGTGGAGCTGGCGTCCCTGGAGCTGCCGGCCCGCACCGAGGAGCAGCTGGTGCGGCTCGGCGCGTCGCTGATGACGCGGCTGACCGAGCTGAGCTTCACCCACGAGTACTCCCTGCTGCGCCACCGCCTCGCGCGGCTGGATCCGCGCACCGATCAGGAGGAGTACACGAAGGTGATGACGCGGATGTCCGCGATCCAGGAGCAGCGGCGGGCCCTGCACGCCGACGACCTCTGACGCCGTCAGCCCGGCCCGCCCGCTACAGTGGATCGGGTGAGCGCAGCTGAACCGAGGATCTCCCAGGCACCCATCCACCCGCGGCGCATTCTCGCTGTCCTGCTCGCACCGCTCTTCATGGCGCTGGTGGCGATCTCCGTCATCAACGTGGCACTCGCTGCGATCTCCGAGTCTCTCGACACCACCAGCACCGGTCTGCAGTGGATGCTGTCCGGCTATGCCCTCGCGTTCGGGGTCTTCCTGGTGCCGTCGGGGCGCGCTGGGGACGCCACCGGGCGACGGAGGCTGCTCGTCATCGGTGTCGGGGTCTTCACCCTCGGCTCTCTCGTCTCAGCGCTCGCTCCCAACGAGGGAACTCTCATCGTGGCCCGCATTCTGCAGGGCATCGGGTCGGGTCTGCTGAACCCGCAGGCGATCGGTCTGATCCAGCAGCACTTCCACGGGCAGAAGCGTGCAGCGGCGTTCGCGATGTTCGGAACGACTGTCGCGGTCGCGACCGCGATCGGCCCCGTGGTCGGCGGTGTGCTGATCGAACTGTTCGGGTCGGCGCTCGGGTGGCGCATGATCTTCCTGCTGAACGTGCCGATCGGCATCGCCACCATGGTCCTCGCGCTGCGCTGGCTTCCGCAGGACCGGGTCCGTGTGGATTCGAAACTGGACCTCGACCCGATGGGGACGATCCTGCTGACCGCCGGCATCATCTCGTTCATGGTGCCGTTCATGACGCGCGGCAACCCATGGGTCTACGCCCTGCTCGGCGTCGCCCTGGTGATGTTCGCCGGGTGGGCGCTGTGGGAGAAGCGGTACAAGCAGCGCGGCCGCCAGCCCATGGTGGACCTGGCGCTGCTGCAGCAGCCGTCGTTCCGCAACGGCATCGCCATCATCACCGTGTACTTCCTCGGCGCCACCAGCGTGTGGATCCTCGTGCCGGTGTACATGATCACAAGCCTGCACCTCTCCGCGTTCGAGGCGTCCCTGATCGGTCTGCCCAGTTCGATCGCGGCGATGTTCTCCTCGCAGCTGGGCGGCCGCTACGTGCTCCGACTCGGGCGCCGACTCGTGGCTGCCGGCTTCGCGCTGGCGTTCTTCGCCATGGTGACGATGGTGCTGATCGTTCCGCTGGTGGAGTCCGGTCGCATCAGTCACTGGTGGTTCGCGGCCGCGCTGCTCATGTTCGGCTTCAGTCAGGGCCTGACGATCTCACCGAACCAGACTCTGACGCTCAACGCGGTGGACCCGCGGTTCGGCGGTGTCGCCGGGGGTGTGCTGTCGCTGGGACAGCGGATGGGTGCGGCCGTCGGCACAGCACTGATCCCCGGTATCCTGTTCTCCATGCTCGACAGGGGCGCTCCCTGGGTGGAAGCGTTCCGCACCTCGGTCGCGGTGATCATTGCACTGATGCTCGGTGCGTTCGTGCTGACTCTGGTGGACCGCCGACGCGAGAAGCGGGACATGGCGGCCGCGCGCGCCGCCCAGTCCTGACCCGCGGTGGGGCCCACCGGGGCGCGAATCGTGGCATCAGTCATAAAAGGCCCGGGAGCGGCTTCTCAATTGGATTCGTGCGAGTCAGTCCTGGTAGAGTCATATCTCGTTGATCCCCCATAGCTCAACGGCAGAGCACTCGACTGTTAATCGAGGGGTTGTTGGTTCGAATCCAACTGGGGGAGCCATATGATGAGGGCTCCGGCTGATGCCGGGGCCCTTCTCGCGTTCGGGGCCCATATCGACACCCTGCGCTGAGCACCCAGAGGATTCTCGTGCGGCACGCGGCCGCCCCCACCTGCCCGGACAGCGGGATGGTCGTGACGCCGAGTGATGTCGGCGTGCTGATTTCCTGGGCGGCGGCGGGTGCGGAATAATGGAGCGTTGATCAGGGCCCATAGCTCAGCTGGTCAGAGCACTGGACTCATAATCCATTGGTCGCGGGTTCAAGCCCCGCTGGGCCCACCACGAAACCCCAGGCCACCGGCCGAGGCGCCCGACGGGTGCGCGGCCCAAGCCTGGGGTTCATTGGTGCCGGCATTGCAGTGAGCCGGCCGCAGGGGAGATGGTGCCCCATGCAATCGGTCGGCGGACGCCGCCGAGATCAGTGCGGTCGGGGTCAGTCCGCCATGTCGCCCACGACCACGGCCTCCGCTTCGAGCTGGGTGCTGGTCGCGCCTTCGTGCCTGTTCAGTCCGCGGTTGATGGTCTTCGCGCCGAACAGCAGCGCCACCACAGCGATGAGAGCAGTCACCACGCCCAGCTGGAAGGGCGCGCGGCGGGCTCGGGGCTCGGGGTCGACTTCGGGGCTTCCCGGCCAGGTCCATTCGCTCACGCCTTCGCCTGCGGACCGCGCCGGTCCCGTCCTGAATCGTCCCTCCGGTCAGGGCCCGGATACACTGACCGATGGATCCATGCCGGTGCCGCAGAATTCGCGTGCGCAGGCATCCGTCGGCCCACCACCCAGGAGAGACATGTCCGTGAAGTCCCCACGCGAATTCCCCCGCGACAACGCGCCCGAGGGAACCGACGTCTGGGTGGAGCGCACCGCCGAGCGCGAACTCACTGGCTTCAACGTCCGCGGCGTCAGCATCCCCATCGGCCGCGGCGAGGGCCGCATCACCCCCGGGGAGCTGCTCAAGCTCTCCCTCATCGGCTGCGCCGGCATGACCATGGACAACTCGGCCGCCCACCGTCTCGGCGAGGACTTCGCGCTGCGCATCACCGCACGCGCCACCTCCGACGAGAAGGAGAACCGCTACCTCGACATCGCCGAGGAGATCGAACTCGACCTCTCCGGCCTCACCGAGGACGAACAGGCCCGCCTCACCGACCTGCTCTCCAAGGTCATCGGACGCGGCTGCACCGTGGAGCGCACCGTCACCGCGGACCCCGCGATGCGCCACACCATCATCAACGCCGCCGAAAAGGACCAGAACGCATGACCTACCGCAGTATCCGCGTCGTCGGGGACCCCGTCCTGCGCACCGAGTGCGACCCCATCACCGCCATCACCCCCGGAGTCCGACAGCTCGTGGAGGACCTGCTGGAGACCGTCGACGAAGACGGCCGCGCCGGCCTCGCCGCCAACCAGATCGGCGTGGCCTCCCGCGCGTTCTCCTGGAACATCGACGGCGACATCGGCTACATCCTCAATCCCGTCATCACCCATGTCTCCGAGGAGACCCAAGACGGCGACGAAGGCTGCCTGAGCGTGCCCGGCCTCTTCTTCCCCCGCATCCGCGGCGCGGAAGCGGCCTGCGAAGGCATCGACCTCGACGGCCGCAAGGTCACCCTCGAAGGCGACGGCATCATCGCCCGCCTCATCCAGCACGAAGTCGGCCACCTCAACGGCGAGCTGTACATCGACGGCCTCGAGCGCAGCGTCCGAAAGAAGGCGCTGCGCGCTATCAGAGAGACCCTCTAACCTGAACTGGCTCACCTGGGGCCAGCAGACCATCCGGGCAGCGAATCGATTCGTGGGGAAGACGCTTCGATTCGACCGGAAGGGGAGCAATGGCTCAGGGAGTCCTCTATATTCACTCCGTTTCGCGCGCCCTCGCACCACACATCGAATGGGCTGCCAGCGGAGTCCTCGGCGTGCCCGTGCGCATCAGGTGGTACGACCAGCCCGCCGGCCCCGGCCTGCAGCGCGCAGAGATCGCCTGGAGCGGCCGCGCCGCAGTCGGCGCTGAGCTCGCCACCGCGCTGCGCGGCTGGAACGACCTGCGCTACGAAATCACTCAGGAGCCCACGGCGACCGACACCGGCTCCCGGTGGATGTACACCCCCGACCTCGGCATCCACCACACCGCGATGGACCACGAAGGCAACGCCACCCTCACCGAGGACCGCATCCGCCACTGCATCGCACTCGCCGGCAACAGGCCGCACCGCATCCCCGACGAGATCGACCGAGCGCTCGGCCGCGACTGGGATGAGGAACTCGAGCACTACCGCCGCGCCGCCATCGAGGAGAGCGCGCCCCGCCGCCTCCACCTCGTGGGGTGACATCGCTCGGTCACGAAGCGGAGGCCGGAGGAATGAACCTCCGGCCTTCAATGTATGAGATGTAAGGCGAAGCCTTACGCGTTGGTGAAGACGACGGCGATGTCGTGACCGCCGAAGCCGAAAGCATTGTTCAGCACGGCGGCATCGCCCTCCGGCATCTCGCGCGGTTCGTTGACCGCCACATCCAGCGGGACGTTCTCATCGAGGTTCTCAATGTTGATCGTCGGCGGGATCACCCGGTTGTGCAGTGCCAGAACCGAGAAGATCGACTCCACCGCGCCGGCGCCGCCGAGCAGGTGACCGGTCATCGACTTCGTGGAGCTCACCACAATCTGATCCGACTTTTCCGCGCCGACGGCGTCACGCACCGACTCCAGCTCGGAGATGTCGCCAAGAGGAGTGGAGGTGCCGTGCGCGTTCACATGCCTCAGGTCGGAGCCGTCGATGCCGGCGTCCTCGATGGCCTCGCGGATCGCGCGCTGCTGCCCGTCCGGGCTCGGAGCGGAGATGTGGTGGGCGTCCGACGCCATGCCGCGACCGGACGCGTACGCGTAGATTCGGGCGCCACGGGCCTTGGCGAACTCCTCCGACTCCAGCACGAGGATGCCGGCGCCCTCACCGAGGACGAAGCCATCGCGGTCGCGGTCGTACGGGCGCGACGCGGTCTTCGGGTCATCGGTGCGGGTGGAGAGGGCGCGGATGTTCGCGAATCCTGCCAGCGGCAGCGGGTGGATGCAGGCGTCCGTGCCGCCGGTGATGACGACATCGGCGCGGCCGTTGCGGATCATGTCCATGCCCCAAGCGACGGATTCAGCACCCGTCGCACACGCGGACACGGGAGTGTGGGAGCCGGCCTTCGCACCGAACTCGATCTCGATATGGGCCGACGCGGAGTTCGGCATGAGCATCGGAACGGTGTAGGGGTTGACGCGGCGGGCGCCGCGCTCACGGACGATGTCCCACTGGTCGAGCATAGTCCAGACACCGCCGATGCCGGCGCCGACCACGGTCGCCAGGCGCAGCGGGTCCACTTCGGGGCTGCCGGCGTCCTTCCATGCCTCGCGAGCAGCGATCATCGCGTACTGACCGCTGGGGTCGAGCTTGCGCGCCTCCGGGCGGGAGAGGAACTCCAGCGGATCACCGGCGACAGTGCAGGCGAAGTCCACGGACAGGCCGTAGGTCTCGGCCCAGTCGTTGTCGAGGGTGGTGGCGGTGCTGACGCCGTCCAGGGCGTTCTTCCACGAAGTGGCCGCGTCAGTGCCGAGCGGGTTGAAGGTGCCGAGGCCGGTGACGACGACGCGTGGGCTCTGGTCAGTCATAGTGAAGCAGTGTCCTTGTGACGAGGCGGCAAAAAGCGCAGCGCCCGGGACTCCCATCTGCATGAGAACCCGGGCGCTGATCAGATCAGGCCTGAGCGCTGGAGATGTACTTGACGGCGTCGCCGACGGTGACGAGGTTCTTGACCTCTTCGTCGGGGATGCGGACGTCGAACTTCTCCTCGGCGTTGACCACGATGGTCATCATCGAGATGGAGTCGATGTCGAGATCATCGGTGAAGGACTTGTCGAGCTGGACATCGGCGGTCTCCACGCCGGTCTCCTCGTTGACGATCTCGGCCAGGCCGGCGAGGATCTCATCATCGGTGTGTGCCATGAGGCTCTCCTTTGGTTGGACAGAACAATCAGCAGGCTCAGACTACCGCCAAAGCCGGGAAGGGGACTGATTCGCCGCGCTTGGACGGGGGTTGGTCACATAAAGATTCGGTTACCGAGCCGAGGAAACCGTGTGGCCAGGAATGTTACCGTTCGGCAGTCAGGGGAGGATGACCACCTGGCCGGCATAGGCAAGGCCGGCGCCGAATCCGATCTGCACGCAGACGTCGCCGCTCTTGGCCTTCCCCTCCTGCAGCAGGCGGTGCGTCGCCAGGGGAATGGACGCGGCCGATGTGTTGCCGGTGTCCTCGATGTCGCGGGCGATCACCACGGAATCGGGCAGCTTCAGCTGCTTCGCCAGCTGGTCGATGATCCGCATGTTCGCCTGGTGCGGCACGAACACGTCGACGTCCTCGACACCGAGGCCGGAGCGCTCCAGGGACTCGCGGATCATGTCCGCGGTGTGCCACACGGCCCAGCGGAACACTGACGGCCCCTCCTGCCGCAGAGTCGGGAACCCGAGCTCCGGGTTCTCCTTGTACTCCAGCAGCGAGTGGGTCATGTAGATGGTCTTCCAGTTCTCACCGTCGCTGCCCCACACGGTGGGGCCGATCTTCGGAACGTCGCTGGCGGACACCACGGCTGCTCCGGCGCCGTCGCCGAGCAGGAAGGACATGGAGCGGTCGGTGGGGTCGATGATGTCGGAGAGCTTCTCCGCTCCCACCACGAGGACGTTCTTCGCGGTGCCGGCGCGCACCAGGGCGTCGGCCTGGCCGATGCCGTAGCAGAAGCCGGCGCAGGCGGCGCCCATGTCATAGGCGATGGCCCCGTCGGCCCCGATCTCGTAGGCGAGCAGAGCAGCCAGTGACGGAGTGTGGTACTCGAAGGTGATGGTGCCGACGATCACCGCGTCGATGTCCGAACCTGTCAGGCCGGAGTTCTCCACGGCCTCCAGGGAGGCCTTCTTCGCCAGGTCCAGCAGGCTCACGTCGGCGCTGGCGCGCTTGCGGGAGATGATGCCGGTGCGCTGCCGGATCCACTCGTCGGAGGAGTTGATCGGGCCGACGATGTCGTCGTTGGGGACGTCCAGGTCGCCGCGGGCGGCTCCGTAGCCGAGGACCTGGGAACCGGGGACCGGCTGCGTCGGAGTGAGGGAAACGGTCATGTCAGCTCTCCTTGGAGGCGCTGGCGTGCTCGGAGACGAAGGCACGCGCGGCGTCGAGGTCGTCGGGGGTGTTCAGGTCGAAGCGGGCGACCTGCTTGAGGTCGCGCTTCGCCAGGCCGGTCAGCGTTCCGGCGGGAGCGAGCTCCAGGATGCCGGTGACGCCCTGGTCGGCGAACGTGTGCATGCAGGCCTCCCAGTCGACCGTGCTCGCCACCTGGTTCACGAGCGAAGAGAGGAAGGCGGCGCCGTCGGTCACGAGGGAGCCATCGGCGTTGGAGACCACGGGGATGATCGCGTCACGGGTCGCGAACTTCCCGGCCTGCTCAGCGAGCTCATCGCGCGCCGGCTCCATGAACCGCGAGTGGAATGCGCCCGCGACCTGCAGCGGGATCACGCGCGCACGGGCCGGCGGGTTCTCCGAGAGCGCGGCGAGGGAGGCCTCGTCGCCGGCGGCGACGACCTGCGCGGCGCCGTTGATGTTCGCGGGGGAGGCCCCGGCCTGCTCAATCGCAGCGAGGACCTCCTCGCGCTTGCCGCCGACGACTGCCGCCATCCCGGTCTGCTCGGCCGCAGCGGCGCGCGCCATCGCCTGGGAGCGGACCGCCACCAGGCGCATCGCGTTCTCCTCGGACAGCATGCCCGCCTGCGCGGCAGCGCCGATCTCACCGACGCTGTGCCCGGCGTACAGGTCGGGGCGGGGCAGGGTGAGGGAGCCGAACAGCACACTGTGGGTGATCAGGCTGGCAGCGACCAGCAGCGGCTGAGCAACGGCGGTGTCGCGGATGGTGTCCGCATCGGATTCGGTGCCGTGGCGGCGGATGTCGATGCCGGAGGCGTCGGACAGGGTGTCCACGAGGGATCCGACGGAGTCGAGCTCCAGCCAGGGGCTGAGGAATCCGGGCTTCTGCGCTCCCTGTCCGGGAGAGGCGATGACGAGCAATGTGGCTCCACAAGTCGATCGGCGATGGTGGTCAGTGCGAAGAGGAAGGGGCGATCAGGCGCGCCTCATTCCAGTTCGGAGAGGGCACGGCGGACATGCGCGATCGCGTCATCGCGTGACAGGCCCGATCGTCTCGCCGTCTCAGCATACTCGCGGGCCGCCGCCGCGATCTGGGATTCGACGCCGTCGGGCGCGGCGACGCGTGTCCCACCTCTCCCGTGCGTGGTCACCAGGCCCGCCTCCTGCAGGGAGCGGACCGCCTTGGCGGCCGTGTTCGCCGCAACCCCCAGATCGGAGGCGAGGGCGCGCACGGCGGGCAGGCGCTGGCCGGGGGAGAGGTCACCGCTGCGGATGGCAGCGGCGATTCCCGAGTGGATCTGCTCCGCAGCGGCCACCGGGCTGCTGCGGTCCACGCTGATCAGGTCGGTGAGCTGAGCGGGCATCAGTTCTCCAGTGCGGCGGGACAGCGAGGGGCCGACGGATCCTCCAGAACCCGTCGGCCCATCGCCATGATCAGGCGTCGCCGCCCGCGTTGCCGGTGCGGCCGGCGTTGACGTTCAGCAGGTCGTACTTCTCCATGGCGTCGCGCACCACGGAGCGCTCGATCTGGCCGTCCTTCGCGAGCATCTGCAGGGCGCGCACCACCATCGACTCAGTGTCGATGTGGAGGTAGCGGCGTGCCGCGGAGCGGGTGTCGGAGAAGCCCCAGCCGTCAGCACCGAGAACGGCGTACTCGCCCGGGATCCACTGACGGATCATGTCCGGCACCAGGTAGTCGTAGTCGCTGGTGGCGATGAACGGACCCTTCGCCCCCTCGAGGCGCTGAGAGATCCACGGGGTGCGCGGCTCGTCCTCCGGGTGGAGGAAGTTGTGCTCCTCCGCCTCCAGGGCCTCCTTGCGCATCTCCGTCCACGAGGTGACGGACCAGACGGTGGCGCGCACGCCCCAGTCCTCCAGCAGCAGCTTCTGCGCCTGCTCAGCCCACGGCACCGACACACCGGACGCCATCAGCTGCACCTCGGGGCCGTCGCCCTCCGGCGCGGGCTGGATGACGTACATGCCCTTCAGCAGACCGTCGACATCGAGGTCCTCCGGCTCCGCCGGGTGCACGATCGGCTCGTTGTACACGGTGAGGTAGTAGAAGACGTTCTGCTCCCGCTCCTCGTTCTCGCCGTACATCCGCTGCAGGCCGTCGCGGATGATGTGGCCGATCTCGTAGCCGTACGCGGGGTCGTAGATGACCGCACCGGGGTTCGTGTTCGCGAGGATCGGGGAGTGGCCGTCCATGTGCTGCAGGCCTTCACCGGCGAGGGTGGTCTTGCCGGCGGTGGCGCCGATGACGAAGCCCTTCGCCATCTGGTCGCCGGCGGCCCAGAAGAAGTCACCGGTGCGCTGGAATCCGAACATCGAGTAGAAGATGTAGAAGGGAACCAGCGGCACTTCATGGGTCGAGTACGCCGTTCCTGCCGCGGTGAACGCGGAGGTGGAGGAGATCTCGTTGATGCCCATGTGCTTGATCTGGCCGGTCTCGGACTCCTTGTAGGCGAGGAGCAGGTCACGGTCCACGGACAGGTAGTTCTGGCCGCGCGGGTTGTAGATCTTCGCGGTGGGGAACATGGAGTCCATACCGAACGTGCGGGCCTCATCGGGGATGATCGGCACCCAGTACTTGCCGGTCTCCTTGTCGCGCATGAGGTCGCGCAGCAGGCGTACGAGAGCCATCGTGGTGGCGATCTCCTGCTTGCCGGAGCCGCGACGGGCCACATCGAAGGTCTTCATCTCCGGCACCTGGAACAGGGCCTTCTTATGACGGTTGTCGGGGATGACGCCGCCGAGCTCCTTGCGCCGGTCATGCATGTACTGCATGGCGTCGCTGTCCGGGTCCGGGGTGTAGTACGGCGAGCCGTACAGGTTCGGATCGATCTCCTTGTCGGTGATCGGGATGTGCAGGGTGTCGCGCAGCTGCTTGAGGTCCTCCAGAGTGAACTTCTTCATCTGGTGGGTGGCGTTGCGGCCCGCGAAGTTGGAGCCGAGCACGTACCCCTTGACCGTGTGCGCGAGGATGACGGTGGGCTTGCCTTTGGTCTCCATCGCGGCCTTGAACGCGGCGTAGATCTTCTTCGGGTCGTGGCCGCCGCGCTTGAGCCCCCACCAGATGTCGTCATCGCTGAGATCCTCGACCAGGGCCTTCGTGCGCGGGTCGCGGCCGAAGAAGTTGTCGCGGATGAAACCGCCGGATTCGGCGCGGTAGGTCTGGAAGTCACCGTCGGGCGTGGTGTTCATGAGGTCCACCAGGGCGCCGTCGGCGTCCTTGGCGAACAGATCGTCCCAGCCGCCGCCCCAGACGAGCTTGATGACGTTCCAGCCGGCACCGCGGAACTGTGCCTCCAGTTCCTGGATGATCTTGCCGTTGCCGCGGACGGGGCCGTCGAGGCGCTGCAGGTTGCAGTTCACCACGAAGGTCAGGTTGTCGAGCATCTCGTTGGCGGCGATGTGCAGAGCGCCGCGGGACTCGACCTCGTCCATCTCACCGTCGCCGAGGAACGCCCACACGTGCTGATCGGACGTGTCCTTCAGGCCGCGGCTGTGCAGGTACTTGTTGATCGAGGCCTGCTCAATCGCGTTGACGGGGCCGATGCCCATCGACACGGTCGGGAACTGCCAGAACTCCGGCATGGCACGCGGGTGCGGGTAGGACGGCATGCCGTGGGGGTGGGACTTCTCCTGCCGGAAGCCGTTGAGGTCGTCCTCGCTGAGGCGGCCCATCAGGAAGGCTCGGGAGTAGATGCCGGGGGAGGCGTGGCCCTGGAAGAAGACCTGATCGCCGCCGCCGGGGTGCTGCCGCCCGCGGAAGAAGTGGTTGAAGCCCACTTCGTACATCGTGGAGATCGAGGCGAAGCTGGAGAGGTGACCGCCCACCCCGATCTCGGGACGCTGCGCACGGTGTACGACCATCGCGGCGTTCCAGCGGACGGCGCGGCGGATCTCCTTCTCGATGGCGAGGTCGCCCGGGTATTCGGGCTCGTCGTCGACGGAGATGGTGTTGACGTAGTCCGTGTTCTCCACGGAGGGGACGTCGATGTTGTTCTTGCGCGCGTGCGTGATCAGATTCTGAACGACATGCGATGCGCGCTCATCGCCGCGGGCCCTGCGGACCGCGTCGAGGGAGTCGAGCCATTCGCGGGTCTCCTCGGGGTCGGAGTCATTGGCGTAGCTCGGCAGGCCGATGCCCTGACGACCGGTGATGTCGTTCGAATTCACGCTGTCCTTCTTCCTTGCGGGGGTGGCGCGCGTGCTGGAGCTCTGGGCTGTGCGCACGCGTCGGTCAGTCGACCGCAGACGCCCCCAGCCTACGCTGTCCCGCGCAGGTGGGCGCAGAGGAAGGCCCCCGCGGTGGGGCCCGGGGAGACTCAAGTGACATGGGCGGGGTGCTCCGTTAGAATCGCGATCACGTCCGTATGAGTCGGGCGTCACTCCGGGACCCGTCGGCCGACGGGTTCACTCAACTGTGAAGAGGAGATTGTTCTTGTCACCGTCTGCCGAGGCCGACAACCGCAAACAGCTCGCTGATGCGCTCGGCTTCACCCATGACCAGCTCATCCAGGAGTTCGGATACGACGACGATGTCGACTTCGACCTCCGGGACACGATCGAGGACATCATCGGCTCCGATCTGGAGGACGAGGATTCGCAGGAGATCGTGGACCACGTGATCATCTGGTTCCGCAAGTCCGACGGTGACCTTGTGGACATTCTTCAGGACGCCATCAGCTCCCTCGATGCCGGTGGCGACGTCTGGGTCCTCACCGTGAAGGCCGGGCGCGACGAGCACGTCAACCCCGCCACGATCATGGAGTCCGCGGACCTCGCCGGTCTGCGGTCGATGAACACGATCACGGTGGCTGAGGACTGGACGGCGACCCGCCTCGCCAGCCGTTCCTGATCCTCGGCGCGGCTGTTGCAGCCGTTCCGCCCGGCTCCCCGATTCCGGTCGGGTTTGCGCCGGGGAACCCCGCGTGGCAGGATCACTGCCCGTGCGGGCCATTAGCTCAGTTGGTTAGAGCGCCATGTTTACACCGTGGATGTCGGGGGTTCGAATCCCTCATGGCCCACCATTGACTGCTGTGCCGCTCTCCGACGATCCGTCTGCGCATGAGGGGCTTTCTGCGAGCACATCCCCGACTGTGCAGAACAGTCGAACAGCGGGGAGTCGGCTCAGGCAGCGGCCGCAGTTCAGTGGCCGGCTCCCATCCCGACACTGACCGCGTCGCGAAAGGCCCCCGCATCGTGAACCCACCGCTTCGTTCCCTCGCCTCCCGGCGCCTCATCCTCACCGGCACGCTTGCCGCCGGAACCTCCGCCGTTCTCGCCGCCTGCTCCGACAGCGACGACGCGACGCAGAAGAAGGCCACCAAGGGCGGCAAGGGCACCGGTACCCGCTTCGCCGCCACCGCTGCGGCGAACACCGTCGTCGATCCGGCGGACGATGCCGCAGCCGCCGCGGCGGTCAGCGCTGCCGTGGTGGAGACCGCCGAACACGTCGCCGTCGCCGACCCGGGCTCCGCCGACGCCCTGTCGACGATCGCTGACCTCGCCGCGAAGGCCCGTATCCCACTGCTGCTCGGCACCGGCGCCGCGACCGCCGACGAACTCACACGCCTCAAGACCACCACCGTGATCCACCCGAAGGGCCTGGACATCACCGGCCTGGGGGAGAAGCTGAAGTCGGTCGAGCTCGACCTCGCCGCAGACCCGGCGACGGACATGCCGACGACGACCGTCGGCCAGAAGGCGGCGCCGCTGCTCCTGCTCGTGGACCCCACGGAGAAGGAGACACCGGGCCGCACAGCGGCGGTCGCCACCGTGCGCGCAGCCGGCGGCACCGTTGCTGAGGTCCCCGGCAGCGACCCCCGCGCCACCGGCGACACGATCCAAGCGGTGAAACCCCATGCCCAGAAGGACCCGTCGGCCGGGGTCATCGCCCTCGGCGCTGCATTCGGTGACGCCGCAACGCTCACCGAGCGCGTTACCGCCACCGCCGACGTCCCCGAGCTGCCCGGCGGCGGACAGGTCGTCTTCCCGCACCGCCGCATGATCGCCCCCTACGGCTCACCCGGCACACCATCGCTCGGCGTGCTCGGTGAGGGGACCGTCGACGAAGCCATCGCGCTGGCGAAGCAGTACGCGAAGGACTATCAGCCGCACAGCGACGTCCCCGTGCAGCCGGCGTTCGAGATCATCACCACGATCGCCTCGTCCGCCGCGGGGGCCGACGGGGACTACTCCGCCGAAATCGACCCCGAAACCATCAGGCCCTGGGTCGAGGCGGCCGGCAAAGAGGGGATCTATGTGGTCCTGGACCTGCAGCCCGGGCGTACTGACTTCCTCACCCAGGCGAAGCTGTACGAAGACCTTTTGAAGCACCCCCACGTGGGCCTCGCGCTCGACCCGGAATGGCGGCTCAAGCCCGACCAGAAGCACATGCGGCAGATCGGATCCGTTGAAGCCGCCGAGATCAACACCGTCATCACCTGGCTCGCCGACCTCGTGAAGTCGAACCGGCTGCCGCAGAAGGTGCTGA
The DNA here is from genome assembly GCF_022347125.1 of Helcobacillus sp. ACRRO. NCBI lineage: Bacteria > Bacillati > Actinomycetota > Actinomycetes > Micrococcales > Dermabacteraceae > Helcobacillus > Helcobacillus sp. ACRRO. The sequence goes on along the minus strand of NZ_JAKRNG010000005.1, from coordinate 10,988 downwards.
TCCTCCACCAGTTCCAGCTCGCCATGATCCGCAGCCGTCAGGACGTCGACACCTCCCGAGAGGAGCTCGCCATCACTCTGCACGCCGACGGGCACGGTGTGCGCAGCGAGAAGATGGCCACCTGGGATGCTCTCCGCACCGACCTTCCTGAGGGCATCTGGATGGCGTGGAAGAACTTCATCGACGAGGACAAGCCCATGTTCACCCCCGAGGAGACCTACGCCATCGAACCGCGGCCCTGGTTCGTCTCCTACCAGTGAGTCCCCGAGCACGATGAGGGGCGGCACCCGCAGATCTGCAGATGCCGCCCCTGTTCTGTTCACCCGATCAGCAGACCGGTCCGGTGGTCAGCCCTTCCCGTTGCCCTTGCCGGGCTTCGCGGGCTTCTTGCCCTTGCCCGGGTTCTGCTTCTCGCCGGGGCGATCGATGGTGAACGAGCCGGACTCCCAGGTCTCCCAATGCGCCGGGTTCTTCGGATCACCCATCGGCTTGAGCACCTTCAGCTCCATGACGTAGTCACCGCTTGGGACCGTGCGGCTCTTGTTGTTGCCGTTGTTGCCCTGCACCTCGCCGGTCCAATCGGCGATGAAGTAGTCCGCGGACTTCGTGACGTGCTGGTCCTCCCACGCCGTGTTGAACTTCGGGTGGACCGGTGCGCCCTTGGAGCCGTCGGCGTTGGCCGTGAAGATCTCCAGCTTCGCGGTCTCGGCCGGCAGGTTCAGCCGGTAGATGATGTACGGGCGGTCATCGCCCTGCATCGTGTAGGTCGGGTGCTTCCCGGCGATGTCCACCGAGTCGCCCTTCGCCTTACCGAGCACCGGCAGACCCATGCCGCCGTCCACCAGCAGCGGCAGCGCCTGGTAGTCACCGGACATACCCGCGAACGGCACCGTGTGCTCCTCCATCGGGTCCGTCACCGTGATCCAGCCGCCGTGGATGATGCCGTTCTGGCCGAAGTCCTCGGAGAAGGTGACATCGACCGTTTCGGAGCCGCCCGCGGGCACCGTCACCGTGTCCTTGGAGAAGGTGACGTCCGCCTTCGCCTCCATGAACGTCGGGTCGTGGGTCTCCTCGCCGCCGGTGGCGACGCTGTAGCGGACCCCCAGGTCGTAGGTGACGGGCTTGTCCGAGGTGTTGCGGATCGTGATCGTCTTCGTGACCGGGCCCTGCTCGCCCTCACCCAGAGCAAGATGCGAATGGCCGCGATCGGTCGTGATCAGTGTGGAGGTCTTCACCGCCTCCGGGACGTTGACGATGCCGCCGCCCTGGTGGTGCACCGGGGCGTTCAGGCCGGCGTTCGGCTTCAGGCCGAAGTCGAGCTGGTCAGCCGTGTTCTGCAGGCGGATGCGAATCTCATCGGTGGTGAGGTCAGGGTTGTCCTGCAGCATCTGCGCGACCACACCGGCCACGTGCGGGGTCGCCATCGAGGTGCCGGACATGGCGCCCTCGCCGCCCTGCTCCACCGGGATGGTGGACCAGATGGCCCCGCCTGGTGCGGACACCGTCGGCTTGAGGTCGAGGTCCGCGGTCAGGCCGTAGCTGGAGAAGTCCGACATGTAGCCGCCGGTCTCGTTCTCCGTGGCGACCGTGCCGTCCTGCCAGGTGAAGGTGGCGCCGCCGTCGGCGATGTCCTTCTGCAGGGCGAGCCCGTCGGCCTGCGTGATGGTGACGGTGGGGATGCCGATCTTCGGGTCACCGTCGAGGGAAGCGTTGATGGTGCCGGCGGTGTTGTTGTAGATGATGACGGCCTTGTAGCCGGCCTTCTCAGCGTTGACGGCCTTCTCGTGGAAGCTGCACTCGCCGCGCTTGATCAGCAGGGCCTGCTCACCGGTCGCCTTCGGCAGGTCGGTGCCGTTGCAGGCCAGCGCGTTCTTGTCATCATCGGCACCGGCGGCGACGAGCTCCATCGTGCCGGAGGTCGGCGGCTGCGGGGCCGGGCTGCCGGGAGCGTAGGCGATCTCGGCGCCGGCCTCAGTGGTGAAGAACGGGCTGCGGTAGTGGGTGTTGTCCACGGAGCCCACGGAGATGACCTCGTCCGCGGTGCCCGGGGAACCACCGGTGAAGGTTCCATAAGCGCCGTCGTTGCCCATCGCGACGATCATGGAGATGCCCTCGCGGTGCATGGCGTCGGCCGCCTGCGCAGTCGGGTAGTCCTTCCACGTCATGAGGCCCGAGCCGAGCGACATGTTCACCACGTCCATGCCGTCCTGCGCAGCACGGTCCATCGCGGCGAGGATGACATCGGTGGAGGCGCTGCCGTTGGTTCCGAAGATGCGGTACGCGTACAGGTCCGCCTCGGGGGCGACGCCCTGGACGTCGCCGTCGCCGCCGATGATGCCGGCCACGTGGGTGCCGTGACCACCGGTGTCATCGGGGAACTCATCCGGAGTGGGAGTGGGGCTGCCGTCCCTGCCGGAGGCGTCGTAGTCGTCGCCGACGAAGTCGTAGCCGCCCACCACGCGCTTGTTGGGGAAGTCGGCCTTCTCGTTGTTGGTGCCGGAGCCGCCGAGGGACGGGTTGTTGTAGTCGATGCCGGAGTCGATGACGCCGACCTTCACACCCTTGCCGGTGAGGCCCATGTCGTTGCGGGCGATGTCCGCACCGGTCATCTTCTGCGCGAACTCGTTCTGCGGCTCGGCATTGTCGACCGGCTCGGGGCGCTCCACCTCGTACACCGGGTAGACGGCGACGACGCCGTCAGCGGCGCGCAGCTTCTCCACCTCGGAGTCATCCACGGTGACCGACATGCCGTTCCACACGTCGGAGTACTCACGGTCCACCTTCATGGTGACGCCCTGGCCCTTCGCACCGGCCTTGGCGCGCTGCTGGGCGCTCTTGATGGCGGACCTGCTGCCGCCGTGGGCGATGGCCTTGCCCTCGGTCTGCACGAGGTAGCGGTTGTGGACGCGCACACGCTCCAGCTTGAGGCCGTCCGGGGAGATCGTCGCGACCGCGCCGCCGAGGTCGGAGGCGGAGCCGATGACGGTGACGTCACCGGTGGCGGTGGAGGCGGGGAGGCCGAGGCTCATGGACAGGGCGGCTGCGGCGGCTCCGGCACCGACGGTGCGGGCACGGTGGGATGAGGGGCGGCGTTCAGCCATGGGGGATTCTCCTTAGAGGGGGGAAAGGGCACCCGAAGGTGAGGCTCATTACAGCATGTGACCTGCGTTGCCCTCCAAGGCTTTGTCTGCTCTTTGCCGAAATGTGACCGCATCGGCATCACTGCAGGTGAGGGAGGTGCCTGGTCGAAGCCGGGCACCTGGACTGAGCGCGCGTCCACCGTGTGCCGCCGCTATCCTGCCGGGATGACGACGGAGGACAGGGCGCAGATGGCGCAGGGCATCGCGCTGATCCTGCTCGCCGCCGCCGTTCTCCAGTTCGGCGCATCGCTCGCCACCGCGGTGATGCCCGTGTTCGGCCTCGCCGCCCTCGTGCTCGTCCGCTACACGATGATGGCGGCCAGCCACACCGCCCTGTCCGTTCGCCTCGTTCCTCGCATCACCGACCGCCGCCAGCTGTGGTGGGGCGTCCTCCTCGCCGTGCCCCTGCTCGCGATGAACGTCTCCATCTACCTGGCATTCGCCCGGATCGGCGTCGGGATGGCGGTGTCCATCGAAATGCTGGGCCCGATCCTGCTGGGGGCGATCTCCTCCCCGCACCGCCGTGGATGGGCGTACGCTGCGCTCGGCCTCGTCGGCATGCTGCTGCTGACCGGCCCCACCCTGTCCACTGATGCGCTCGGCATCGCCTTCGCCGCGATCGCCGGGCTGAGCTGGGCGTTCTACCTGCTGGCGAACCGGGCGGCGGGGCGGCGCCTGCCGGGCCTGGTCCCGTCGGCCATGGCATCGCTCACCGGCCTGGTGGTCCTCATCCCGATCGCGCTGGTGCTCGGCACCGCTCAGCCGCTCACCTGGCCGGTGCTGCTGATCGGGCTCGCCGCCGGCGTCCTCTCCTCAGCGCTGCCGTACGCGCTGGACGTGCTGGCGATGCGGCGCGTGCCGATGCACGTTGCATCGACACTGCAGAGCAGCCATCCCATCGCCGCGGTGCTGTTCGGGGCGATCGTACTGGGGGAGCGCCTCACCCCTGTGGAGCTGGTCGGCGTGGCGCTGATCTGCACCGCGACCACACTGGTGGTCCGCTCGGCGCGCCGTCAGCCCAGGGCGTGCAGCACGCAGAGTCAAACGCGGGTGAGCAGCGAGGACTCGGAAGCGGGGGAGCGGGCCGACGGGTCCTGACCGAGCCCACCTGCGCACTCGTATGATGAGGGAAGGCACCACCCGGCTGAGGAGAGGACACGGAGACCGCATGCGCGACTGGGACATCGAATCGATCCGAGCGGATTTCCCGATCCTGACGCGCACCACAGCGGACGGTCAGCCCATCGTCTACCTCGACTCCGGCGCCACCTCCCAGCGGCCCCGCCAGGTCATCGACGCCGAAGTCGACTTCCTCACCGGCCACAACGCCGCCGTCAAGCGCGGCGCCCACCAGCTCGCGGAGGACGCCACCGACCGGTACGAGTCGGCCCGCGAGACGATCGCGCGCTTCGTCGGCTGCCGGGACGAGCGGGAACTGATCTTCACCAAGAACGCCACCGAGGCGCTCAACATCGTGGCCTACTCCCTGTCCAACGGGGACGCCTCCACCCCCGACCACCTGCGGGTCAAGGAAGGCGACGAGATCCTTGTGACCGAAATGGAGCACCACGCGAACCTGGTGCCCTGGCAGGAGCTCGTCCGCCGCACCGGCGCGACCCTGCGCTGGATCCCCCTCGCGGACGACTTCACCCTCGACCTCACCGACCTCGACACCCTCCTCACCGAGCGGACGAAGGTGGTCGCCTTCACTCACCAGTCCAACGTCACCGGCACGATCAACCCGGTGGCCCGTCTGGTCGAGGCCGCGAAGGACGTGGGAGCGCTGACTGTTCTCGACGCCTGCCAGTCGGTGCCGCACATGCCGGTCGATGTCCAGGACCTCGGGGTCGACTTCGCCGCCTTCAGCGGCCATAAGATGCTCGGACCCACCGGCATCGGTGCTCTCTGGGGGCGCTTCGAGCTGCTCGCTGAGATGCCGCCGGTGATGCTCGGCGGCTCCATGATCGAGGTCGTCACCATGGAGCAGACGACCTTCGCCGAGCCCCCGGCGCGGTTCGAAGCCGGCACCCCGATGATCTCACAGGCCATCGGCCTCGCCGCCGCTGTCGACTACCTCAGCGACCTCGGCATGGACCGCATCGCCGAACACGAACGGCAGCTCACTCAGCGCGCGGTGCGCGGCCTCGAGGCGATCGACGGTGTCCGCGTCATCGGCCCTTCTTCCGATGCCCCCGGCCGCGCCGGCGCCGTCGCGTTCGCCGTGGACGGCCGCCACCCGCACGACATCGGCCAGGTGCTCGACTCCCAGGGCGTCCTCGTGCGCGTGGGCCACCACTGCGCCTGGCCCCTTCACCGCCGCTACGGCCTACCCAGCACCAGCCGCGCCAGCTTCAGCGTCCACACCACCGAGGCGGAGGTCGACGCCCTGCTCGACTCCGTCCGCACCGCCATCGACTTCTTCGCGAGGTTCCAGTGACCAGCCCTCTCACCGCGCTCTACTCGGAGCTCATCTTCGACCACGACAAGCACCCGCAGAACGCGGGTCTGCGCGACCCGTTCGACGCCGAAGTGCACCACGTCAACCCCACCTGCGGTGACGAGATCACGCTGCGGATCCGCCTCTCCGAGGACGGGCGGCGCGTGGAGGACCTGCCGTACGAGGCGCAGGGCTGCGCGATGAGCCGCGCCTCCGCCTCCATCATGACCGACCTGTTCATCGGGCGCACCCGCGAGGAGATCGAGGAGATCAGTGCCCACATGGACGAGGCGATGCACTCCCGCGGCAGGATCGCCGGCGATGAGGACGTGCTCGGCGACGGTGTCGCCCTCACCGGCGCCTCCAAGTTCCCCGGCCGCGTCAAATGCGTCCTCATGGCGTGGAAGGCGTACCAGGCTGCGCTCGCCGATGCTCTCACCGCCCGAAAGGACACCGAGAATGACCACTGAGACCGCTCCCGACCCCGCTGAGGGAACCTTCGGGCACAACCCCATCGGCCTCACCCTCGGCGCCGTCCAGGACGTCCTCGAGGACGCCTACCCGCTCGACTGGGCGGAGGACTGGGACCGGGTGGGCCTCGTCGCGGGCGTCCGGGACGAACCGGTCCGACGGGTGCTGCTGACCGTGGACCCCACCCTCGCAGTGGTCCGCGAAGCGCGCGAGATCGGCGCAGACCTGATCATCGCGCACCATCCGCTGCTGCTGAAGCCCGTCAGCTTCCTGCCGGCGCACACCGGCAAGGGAGCGGTCCTCACCGACCTGATCCGATCGCGCATCGGCCTGTGGTGCGGTCACACGAACGTGGACCGGTCCATCCGCGGCACCGTCGGCGGGTGGCTGCGCGTTCTGGACCTCGAGGACCCGCAGCCGCTCGCCGCGTCCGGCGCGGACTCCGCACGGGAGGACCTGTTCGGCCTGGGCGCCGTCGGCGCGCTGCGTGAGCCCACAACGGTGCGCGAGCTCGCTGAGAACATCGCCGCCCGCGTCCCCGCGACCGCGCAGGGCATCCGCTTCACCGGTGACGGGGACCGGCCGGTGCGGCGTGTCGCGGTATGCCCCGGCTCCGGCGACTCATTCCTCCCTGACGCGACCGCCGCCGGTGTCGACGTCTACGTCACCAGCGACCTGCGCCACCACCCCGCCTCCGAGCACCTCGAATCCGCGGCGGATGAGACAGCGGTGCCCGCGCTCATCGACGTTGCCCATTCGGCCAGCGAATCCCTCTGGCTGCCCCTGGCGAAGGAGCTGCTCGCTGAACGCCTGCCCGATCTCGAGGTGCGCATCAGTTCCGTCAGCACCGACCCGTTCACCGGCCGCGTCGGCTGAGGGGCCGGGCGCGTTCGGGCTAGGCGCCGCCCACGCGCTCGAAACGGTCTACGATCACGAGCTTCGAGCCGTCCAGCTCCACGCCGAGACGGTCACCGAACGCTGAGCGCAGCTGATCCACGACCTCGTCGGCCGAAGTTGCGGGGGAGTCCGCCCGCATGAGCTCCCGCGCCACCAGACCCCGATAGTGCTTCGCATCGTGGGAGACCACGGTGCGCTTCCCGTCCCGCTCCTGCACCGGCGACACGTCCAGGGCGTCCTTCACCGGCATCATCGACCGGTACGCGCCGCTGCGACCATCCACCACGAGATGCCCAGCGAGCTCCTTTGCGATGGGGGCAAGCTTCGGCTTCCACCAGGTGCCCACCTTGCCGAGGCGCTTGACGGAGGACCCGGCGCTGAGCCGATAGGCGGGGATGCGATCCGCTGCCGCATCCACGACACCGAACAGAGCGGATGCGATGAGCACCTGCACGTCCTCATGCGTGGGGCGGGCATCACCGAGGGCGTCGAACAGGACCCCGGAGTACACCTCGAGGGCGGGCCCGGCGGGCTCGGCATCGATCCGGGTCATCCGCTCCTGCAGCTCCGGCGCCGACGCCGGGACCCCGAGCATGCCGGCCCCGTCGGCCGCCTTCGCGGTCGCGACTGCGGCGCGCATCATGGTGGCGCGTGCCTGCCCGAGCTGCGGGCGGGTCAGGGTGTCGAGCTCCACCGCGGCCTCGCGCGGCGCGGGTGCGGTCTTGGTCTCCGACGGGGGCAGGAGGATGATCACGGTTCTTCCTTGTCTAGTAGGGTGGGCGGCGGACCAGTCAGCCGGACAGTCGCGCGCCTTCGGGCTCGAGGAAAGTCCGGGCTCCTCCTGGCAGGGTGGTGGGTAACGCCCACCCGGAGCGATCCGCGGGACAGTGCCACAGAGAGCAGACCACCAGCGCAAGCTGGCCAGGGTGAAAGGGTGGTGTAAGAGACCACCGCGCAGCCGGTGACGGATGCGGCACGGCAAACCCCACTCGGAGCAAGGTCAGACAGGAAGCGCATCGGCCGCCAGGGTCGGCTTCCGGGTAGACCGCTGGAGGCCGTCGGCAACGGCGGTCCTAGACAGATGACTGTCGATCACAGAACCCGGCTTACAGGCTGACTGGTCCCTCTCTTGGTCAGCGTGGTGTCACGCGGACTTCTTCTTGCTCGGCTTTCCGGACTTCTTCTCGGACTTCTTCGCCCTCTTCTCCTGCTTCACAAGGGTCTTCTTCTCCCGCTTCGCGAGGACCGCGGCGCCGATGATGCCCGCCTGATTGCGCAGGTCAGCGCTGACGATCGGGGTCTTCAGATCCAGCAGCGGCAGGAACTTGTCCGCCTCCTTGGAGATGCCGCCGCCCACGATGAACAGGTCCGGGGTGAACAGGAACTCCACCATCGAATAGTACTCCTGCAGGCGGGAAGCCCATTCCTTCCAGCTCAGCTTCTCCTTCTCGAAGATCGAGGACGCAGCGTACGCCTCCGCCTTCTCCCCGTGCAGGGTGAGGTGGCCGAGCTCGGAGTTCGGAACGAGGATGCCGTCGATGAACATGGCGGAGCCGATGCCGGTGCCGAGCGTCGTCATGATGGTCACGCCCGAGGCGCCGCGGCCGGCACCGAACTCCATTTCGGCGATGCCGGCGGCGTCCGCGTCGTTCACCACGAACACGTCATGCCCGGTGCGCTCTGTCAGCAGTGCGTCCACGTCGGTGCCGATCCAGGATTTGTCCACGTTCGAGGCCGTCTGTGCGACGCCCTCGTGGATCACGGCCGGGAAGGTGACGCCGACGGGCATGTCGTCGGAGACGTCGAACTTCCCGATCAGCTCCGCCACCACGTCCGCGACGGCGTCCGGGGTGGACGGCTTCGGGGTGGGGATGCGGACGCGATTGGCGGCGAGGGTGCCCGCATCGAGGTCAACGGGTGCTCCCTTGATGCCGCTGCCGCCGATGTCGATGCCGAAGGCCGGCTTGGTCATGCTGTGCTCTCCAGTGTTCGCAGGTGGATCGGTGTCACTCGGCGACGGTGAGGACTTCGTAGCCGTCCGCCGTGATCAGGAAGGTGTGTTCGAACTGGGCGGTGTACGACTTGTCCTTCGTGGTGATGGTCCAATCGTCCTCCCACTTGTCCCAGTCCTGGGAGCCGAGGGTCACCATCGGCTCCACGGTGAAGATCATATTCTCCTCGATGACGTCGTCGAAGAACGGCGCGGAATCGTAGTGGGGAATGATCAGGCCGTTGTGGAAGCCCTCCGCCACGCCGTGGCCGGTGAAGTCATGCACGGATTCGTAGCCGAAGCGGCTCACGTACTTCTCGATGACGCGGCCCACCACGTTGACCTCGCGGCCCACCTTCGCCGCGCGGATGCCCCGCCACATCGCCTCTTCGGCGCGCTCGATCAGCAGCTGCGCCTCCTCGGCGACCTCACCGATGGCGAAGGTGGCGTTGGTGTCGCCGTGCACACCGTCGATGAACGCGGTGACGTCCACGTTGAGGATGTCGCCCTCCTCCATCACGGTGGAGTCGGGGATGCCGTGGCAGATGACTTCGTTCAGGCTCGTGCAGCAGGACTTCGGGAAGGACAGGTAGCCGAGCGTCGACGGGTACGCGCCGTGGTCCAGCAGCACCTCATGCACCACGCGGTCCACGTGATCGGTGGTGACACCGGGCTCGGCGACTCGCCCGGCTTCCCGCAGGGCGATCGCGGCGATGCGGGAGGCGGTGCGAACCTTCTCGATGATCTCCGGGGTCTGGACGTACGGGCCGCAGTCATCGGACTTCGCTCCGTCCTTGAATGCGTACTCCGGGCGGGTGATGGAGGCGGGAACCTCCAGTAGCGGGGAGATCGTGCCGGGGGTCAGCGGGGCCCGATTGTCAGGGCGGAGCCATCGTTCGTCAGTCATACTGACCAGTGTCTCAGAGAATCACTGGGGCCGACTCAACGGAAGGCTGACCATGACCGAGTTCTTCTACAACCTCACCACGAAGCAGGTCGAAGAGGGCCGCAAGTCCCCCGGGGACGAGCTGATGGGCCCCTACGCCACCGCAGATGAGGCCAAGAACGCCCTCGCGAAGGCGGAAGCGCGCAACCAGGCGTGGGACGCCGAGGACCGCGAATGGGAAGAGGGCTGAGCCCCTCCCGTCTCACTCAGTCGAACGCATGGTCCGCGTCGGGGAAGGTCCCGGCGCGGACTTCGTCTGCGTACTGACCGGCAGCGGCACCGAGCGTCTCGCGCAGCTGCGCGTACTGCTTGACGAACCTGCCGGAGAACCCGGACAGGCCCGCCATGTCCTGCCACACCAGCACCTGCCCGTCGCAGCCGGCGCCGGCGCCGATTCCGATCGTCGGAATCGTCAGCTCGGCACTCACCCGTTCGGCCAGTGCGGCGGGCACCATCTCCAGTACCACTGCGAACGCACCGGCCTTCTGCACAGCACGGGCGTCCGCGAGCAGCCGCTCAGCGGCCTCATCGCCGCGGCCCTGCACCCGGTTGCCGCCGAGCTGGTTCACCGACTGCGGGGTGAACCCGATGTGTCCGCACACCGCGACCCCCGCATCCACGAGCGCACGGATCCGGGAAGCCGAGCGCACGCCGCCCTCCAGCTTCACGGCGTGCGCACCGGCGCGCACAAGGTCGATGCCGGAGGCGACGGCCTGCTGCTCGGACACCTCGTAGGTGCCGAACGCGAGGTCGGCGATCACGAGGGGGCGCGTGACGGAGCGGGCGACTGCGCCGGTGAACAGCTGCATCGCCTCGTGGCTGATGCTGGCGGTGGCTTCGTAGCCGAGCACCACGTTGCCGGCGGAATCGCCCACCAACAGGACGTCCACGCCGGCGTCGTCGAAGATCGCGGCGGTGAGCGCGTCGTAGCTCGTGAGCATGCTGAACTTCCGGCCCTGCTCCTTGAAGTCCTGCAGCGTCAGCGTGCGCACCCGCCGCGGCGAGCGACGCTGCTCCGGGGCGCCTGCGCGGGTCGCACCGCCGGTGCTGCCGGCGCCTTCGGTGGGGCTCGGGGGAGCGGCGTCGACGGACGAGCGGGGGCTGGGG
>NZ_JAKRNG010000059.1:0-2469 GCF_022347125.1 Helcobacillus sp. ACRRO | reverse complement strand
GTAGTCGGTGACGGGGCCGACGGGTACCCCCTCAGCCCCGTCACCGACTACTACGGCCTGTTCGCCGGCGTGCAGGGGGAGGACCTCGAAGCGTGGCAGGCCGCGCACGCCCTGACCGAGCCGATCCTCGCGCGCATCAACGAGGCGTGGGAGGCCGCCGAATACCCGATGGACCTGGTGCGGCTCCTCGCCGACTCCGACCTCCTCACCGACGGCCTCGACATCCCCGGCCACCGGCGGCTCTCCCCCCTGGGTGCGGGCCTCGTGACGATGGAGATGTCCCGCATCGACGGCTCCATGGGCACGGTCGTCGGCGTGCAGGCAGGGCTCTGCGCCCGCTCCATCGCCCTGCTCGGGTCCCAGGAGCAGAAGGACAAGTGGCTGCCCGCGCTCGCCTCCGCCGAGAAGCTCGGCGCATTCGCCCTCACCGAACCGGATCACGGCTCCGACTCCGTTGCGTTGGAAACAGTGGCGCGCCGCGAGGGCGATCACTGGGTCATCACCGGGGAGAAGAAGTGGATCGGCAACGGCGCGAACTGCGACGTCTCCGTGGTGTGGGCGCGCGTGGATGACGAGTCCGATCCGCAGCTGCACGGGCAGGTGTCCGGCTTCATCGTGGAGCAGCACCTCGACGGGTACAGCGCCGACGTCATCGAAGGGAAGCTGTCCCTGCGCGCCATCCACCAGGCGCACATCCGCATGGACGGTGTGCGAGTGCCGCTGGATGCGCGTCTGCCGGAGGCCCGCTCCTTCAAGGACACGGGCCGCGTGCTCGCAGCGACCCGCGCCGGTGTGGCCTGGGGCGCGCTCGGGCACGCCATCGCCTGCTTCGAGATCGCCGCGCAGTACGCGAAGGACCGCACCCAGTTCGGCAGGCCGCTCGCGAAGTCCCAGCATGTGCAGGTGCGGCTCGCGGACATGCTGCAGACCCTCGTGGGGGCGCAGCTGCACTGCTTCCGCGTGGCTCAGCTCGATGAGGCGGGCACGCTGACACCGGTGCAGGCGTCCATGGCGAAGGTGCACTGCACCCGCGCCGCCCGGTCCGTTGCTGCGGAGGCGCGCGACCTGCTCGGCGGGGTGGGGATCCTGCTGGAGAACCAGGTGATCCGGCACATGGCCGACATCGAAGCGCTCCACACCTATGAAGGCACCGACACGATCCAGTCGCTGCTCGTGGGCCGTGAGATCGCCGGAGTGAGCGCGTTCGCGTAGGCCAGCGTGCTCGCGTGGCCCAGGGCGTTCGCGTGGCTCCGGGAGGGGCTCCATGTGTCGTGCCCTTCACTGCGAACAGCCCTGACCTGAACCTTGACCAACTCAGTTGGTCAAGGAATCATGGTGGCATGACTGTGTACAACATTGCGGAAGCCAAAGCGCAGCTGTCAGCGCTCGTGGCCCGAGCGGAGGCCGGTGAGTCGGTTGTGATCGCACGAGCGCATCGACCCCGAGCCGTCCTTGTCCCGGTGGCGAGCGGCGACACGCGAAGCTTTGGTCAGCTTGAGGGGCTCATTTCCGTGAGCGACGATTTCGACGCACCCATGGATGAGTCCGAGGCTGCTCTGTGGGAGTGACGTATCTTCTCGACACCCATGTGCTTCTCTGGCTGCTCGGTTCCCCGGGGCGTGTGAAGGCTGAGCTCCGCGAGGAGCTCCAGAAGGCGGAGAACCGGCTTGTGGTGTCCGCGGCCTCCGCGTTCGAGATCGCCCAAAAAACGCGAGTGGGAAAACTCGCCGGTGAACCGGTCCTGCAGTCGTGGAGTCAGCTCCTCCAGGAGGCTCGGATCCTCGAGATTCCTGTGACGGGCGAGGACATGATCCTCGCGGGAACTCTTTCGTGGGATCACCGGGACCCCTTCGACCGCATGATCGTCTCCCATGCGATACGGCATCGGGCCCAGCTCGTGACGGCGGACCGGGTTGTCCTCTCGGCTGGTCTCGTGCGAACCGTCTTCGCTGAGGCCTGACGCGGTGGCGTATCCGCCAACGCGGACTCCGGCCCCACGTTGACTCCGCAGATGCGGTGTAGACTGCGGAGTTATGACGCAGATTCGGATATCCCGTGCAGCCGCTCTGCTCGGCGTCAGCGACGACACCGTGCGCCGCTGGATCGACCAGGGCCGCCTCAGCGCTGCCAAGGACAGCGCCGGGGTGAAGGTCGTGGACGGCGCTGACCTCGCACGCCTCGCCAGTGACACCGCGGAGTCCGCCGCCGCCAGCGCAGGCGCGCTCGACGACCGCGCCGGCACCCGATCGGCCCGCAACCGCTTCACCGGCCTCGTCGTGGCGCTGCGCCGCGGCGACGTGCTCAGCCAGGTGGAGCTGCAGGCCGGGCCGTTCCACGTCGTCTCCGTCATCACCACGGACGCTGTTGACCAGCTCGGCCTCGACGTCGGCTCCGTCGCCTCCGCCCTGGTGAAGTCCACCGATGTGCAGATCGAAAAGGCCCTCCTGTGACTCTCCGCCCCGCTCATCC
>NZ_JAKRNG010000058.1:0-2673 GCF_022347125.1 Helcobacillus sp. ACRRO | reverse complement strand
AAGGTGACCTGATGACGCGCTCCCCCGCCACCCCCACAGCCCCGGTGGTGTTCGGCATCGACATCGGCACCAGCAGCACCAAGGGCGTCCTCGTCACCCCGGCCGGTGAGATCATCGCCCAGGCCGTCCGCGAGCACGAGGTGCAGCGGCCCGCCCCCGGGCATGTCGAGATGGACGCGGAGACCTGGTGGCAGGAGCTGCGGGACATCGCCGCCGAACTCATCGACCCCCAGGCGCATGACGTGCTCGCCGTCGGAGTCTCCGGCATGGGGCCCTGCACTGTTCTCGCGGACGCCGACGGCACCCCGACCCGCCCCGCGATCCTCTACGGCGTGGACACCCGCTCCACCGACCAGATCGCCGCGCTGAACGACCGGTTCGGCAGCGACGAGATCCTCCGCCTCGGCGGCAGCCGCCTCTCCACCCAGGCCGCCGGCCCGAAGATCCAGTGGGTGCGGGACAACGAACCCGACGTGTTCGAACGCTCCACCCGACTGTTCATGGCCGCCTCCTTCCTCGCGCACCGCCTGACCGGCGCGTACGTCCTGGACCACCACAGCGCCAGCCAGGCAACACCGCTGTACCGCGCCGATCAGCAGCAGTGGAGCAGGGAGCACTGGGACCAGGTCGCGCCCGGCATCGAGCAGCCGCGCCTGCTGTGGGCCGGGGAGAGGGCCGGTGAGGTCACCGCGGCAGCAGCCGAGCAGGTTCCGGGACTGTGGGAGGGCACTCCTGTGATCGCCGGCAGCATCGACGCCTGGACCGAAGCCGTCAGCGTGGGCGGGCACCACGTGGGCGACCTCTTCCTCATGTACGGCACCACGTTCTTCCTCATCGCCACTGCCGACCGCCCGATGCGGTCGGAGACGATGTGGGGCACCGCCGGGGCGTTCTGCGACACGTGGAACCTCGCCGGCGGTATGGCCACCTCCGGCGCCATCACGAACTGGCTGCGCGACCTCGTCAGCACCGGCGAGGACCGGGCCGACTGGGCGCAGCTGATCGCCGAAGCCGAAGCGTCACCGCCCGGTGCCCACGGCCTCCTGCTGCTGCCGTACTTCGCTGGGGAGCGCACCCCCATCCAGGACCCGGAGGCGCGCGGAGTGCTCGCCGGGGTGACCGTGTCCCACACCCGCGGCGACGTGTACCGCGCGATCCTCGAAGCCACCGCGTTCGCGGTCCGGCACAACCTGGAGTCGCTGCGGGAGGCCGGGATTGAGGTGACGCGGGTCGTGGCGGCGGGCGGCGGCACCCAGGGCGGGCTGTGGACCCAGATCGTCTCCGACGTCACCGGCCTCACCCAGGTCATCCCCACCACCACGATCGGCGCGTCCTACGGGGCGGCGTTCCTCGCCGTGCAGATGCTCGCCGACTCCCCGAACGCCCCCGTGGCGCCGCCGAGGATCGAGGACTGGAACCCGCCCACGCGCATCGAGGCCCCGGACCCGGAGGCCCACCGGCACTATTCGCAGATGTACGAGCTGTACCTCGAACTGCACCGCTCCACCGAGGTCATCCAGCACAGCCTCGCCGCGCTGCAGGCGCTCAGCGACCGCTGACGGGCAGCACCCGTCGGCCCGGCAGGGCCACTCAGCCCCGGCGCCGGCCGACGGGCCCGCTCAGCAACAGATGAGGCTCAGAGCAGCCCCTGCTTCTTCAGCCACTTCTCCGCCACGACCGACGCCTTCGCCCCCGAATCCACGCTGTCCGTGTTCAGGGCGATCAGCTCATCGGTGGTGAGCTTCGCGATCACGCCCTCCACCGCCTTCTTGTGCGCGTCCTCCAGGGCGCTCTTCGCCAGCGGCACCACGTTCTGCGGCAGGATCAGGCTCTTCGGGTCCTCCAGCGTCACGAAGCCGTTCTTCTTGATCGCCGGGTCCGCGGAGTAGATGTCGGCGAGCTGCACATCGCCGTCCAGCAGCGCCTTCACGGTGAGGGGGCCGCCGGAGTCCTCCACGCCCACCACGGACACGTCCGCGCCGTACACCTTCTTCAGACCCTTCGGTCCGTACGGGCGCGCCTCGAACTCACTGTTCGCGGCGACCTTCAGATCCTTGATGCCGGCGAGGTCGCCCAGCTGCTTGAGCGAATGCTCCTTCGCGAACTCAGCGGTCGTGTTGATGGAGTCCTGATCGGCGGCCTCCGCGAACGCCAGCGCCTCCCAGCCCTTCGGCATGGACTCACCGAGTGCCTTGTGGATCTCCTCCGCCGTTTTCGCGGTCGCGTCCTTCTGGAAGTACTGCAGGGTGTTGCCGAGGTACTCCGGGAACAGGTCGATCTTCCCCGCCTCGATCTCCGACATGTACACCTCGCGCTGACCGATCCGGTACTGGCGGTCCACGGTGCCGCCCGCCTTCTCGATCACGAGGGCGAACAGTTCGGCGATCACTTCGTTGGAGTAGTAGTCCTGGCTGCCGATGCGCACAGCCTTGCCGACCTTCTGATCACCGCCGCCGGAGTCACCGGAGGAGTCCTTGTCCTTCAGGGGGTCACTGCCGGCGCCGCAGGCGGCGAGAGCAGCGGCGGCGGTTCCTGCGAGGGCGGCGGCGCCGAGGCCGCGGCGGGTGAAGCGAGGTTCCATGATCAGGGGTCCTTTCGAGGGGGGGGGTCCCTATGTTTCGAGTCAAGCCGCGAGAGCGGTCGGCTCGGGGGTAGGGGCGGTTGTCGGTGGCT
>NZ_JAKRNG010000057.1:0-3105 GCF_022347125.1 Helcobacillus sp. ACRRO | reverse complement strand
AGTCCGGCAGCGACCTACTCTCCCACACCCTCCCGAGTGCAGTACCATCGGCGCAGTTGGGCTTAGCTACCGGGTTCGGAAAGGTAACCGGGCGTTTCCCCAACGCTATGACCACCGGAACAACCACACAAAGACCGTTCCACACCACACCCACCGGGTGCAGGGATCAGACACTATACAAACAATACAACCCCACCACCAACACCACCCACAAAAAGGGCACTGCCGGCAGCCACAAGGGATGCGGTCAATCAACCGCCTAGTGGACGCGAACACACAAGCAAACACACCAACCAACAGCCAGTGCTTTATGCGTATTTTGATAAAGTCATCGACCAATTAGTACCAGTCAGCTCCACACGTTACCGCGCTTCCACATCTGGCCTATCAACCCAATCATCTCTTGGGGGTCTCACACACCCAAAGGTGCACGGATATCTCATCTCGAAGCAGGCTTCCCGCTTAGATGCTTTCAGCGGTTATCCCTTCCCAACGTAGCCAACCAGCCATGCCCTTGGCAGAACAACTGGCACACCAGAGGTCAGTCCATCCCGGTCCTCTCGTACTAGGGACAGGCCTTCTCAAATATCCAACGCGCGCAGCGGATAGGGACCGAACTGTCTCACGACGTTCTAAACCCAGCTCGCGTACCGCTTTAATAGGCGAACAGCCTAACCCTTGGGACCAACTCCAGCCCCAGGATGCGACGAGCCGACATCGAGGTGCCAAACCATGCCGTCGATATGAGCTCTTGGGCAAGATCAGCCTGTTATCCCCGGGGTACCTTTTATCCGTTGAGCGACACCCATTCCACAATGAGGTGCCGGGTCACTAGTTCCAGCTTTCGCTCCTGCCCGACATGTCTGTCTCGCAGTCAAGCTCCCTTGTGCACTTACACTCAACACCTGATGACCGACCAGGCTGAGGGAACCTTTGAGCGCCTCCGTTACTCTTTAGGAGGCAACCGCCCCAGTTAAACTACCCATCAGGCACTGTCCCTGAACCAGATCATGGCTCGAGGTTAGATATCCAAAACGACCAGAGTGGTATTTCAACAACGACTCCACCAACACTAGCGTGCCAGCTTCCCAGTCTCCCACCTATCCTACACAAGCCGCTCCGAACACCAATACCAAACTATAGTAAAGGTCCCGGGGTCTTTCCGTCCTGCTGCGCGTAACGAGCATCTTTACTCGTAATGCAATTTCGCCGAGTTCGCGGTTGAGACAGTGGAGAAGTCGTTACGCCATTCGTGCAGGTCGGAACTTACCCGACAAGGAATTTCGCTACCTTAGGATGGTTATAGTTACCACCGCCGTTTACTGGGGCTTAACTTCCCAGCTTCGCACCCGAAGGCGCTAACCAGTCCGCTTAACCTTCCAGCACCGGGCAGGCGTCAGTGAGTATACAGCGTCTTACGACTTCGCACTCACCTGTGTTTTTAGTAAACAGTCGCTTCTCCCTGGTCTCTGCGACCCTCCCAGCTCTCACTGGTCAGGTCCCCCTTCTCCCAAAGTTACGGGGGTATTTTGCCGAGTTCCTTAACCACGATTCTCTCGAACGCCTCGGTATTCTCTACCAGATCACCTGAGTCGGTTTAGGGTACGGGCGGCTGCGCTCGTGGCGCCGGGACTTTTCTCGGCAGTACAGGATCACCCAACTTCCCCACTAAAGGGTCACTATCACGTCTGACCTACACGCGCCCAACATTACTCGGGCACAGGCTGCACGCTTAGACGGGGACAACCATCGCCCCGCGGAAGCTACCTCACTGCGTCATCCCACACGCTCACCTACTCACCGATTGGACCCCAGCCTCACACCACACCAACACCCGAAGGTGAAGAGCAGCGCTCGGGTGGTTAGCATCACGACTTTCAGCATGGGTCCTCACACAACCGGTACGGGAATATCAACCCGTTATCCATCGACTACGCCTGTCGGCCTCGCCTTAGGACCCGACTAACCCAGGGCGGATAAACCTGGCCCTGGAACCCTTGATCATTCGGCGGACGGGATTCTCACCCGCCTAATCGCTACTCATGCCTGCATTCTCACTCGCACACCATCCACCACAAGGTTCCCCCGCAGCTTCACACAATGCACGACGCTCCCCTACCCACCCCACACACAGTGGAGTGACACAGCTTCGGCGGTGTACTTAAGCCCCGCTGAATTATCGGCGCGGAATCACTTGACCAGTGAGCTATTACGCACTCTTTCAAGGGTGGCTGCTTCTAAGCCAACCTCCTGGTTGTCTCAGCAACTCCACATCCTTTCCCACTTAGCACACGCTTAGGGGCCTTAGCTGATGTTCTGGGCTGTTTCCCTCTCGACTATGAAGCTTATCCCCCACAGTCTCACTGCTGCGCTCTCACGTCACCGGCATTCGGAGTTTGGCTAAGGTCAGTAACCCGGTGGGGCCCATCGCCTATCCAGTGCTCTACCTCCAGGACGAAACACGCAACGCTGCACCTAAATGCATTTCGGGGAGAACCAGCTATCACGAAGTTTGATTGGCCTTTCACCCCTATCCACAGGTCATCCCCTCCATTTTCAACTGAAGTGGGTTCGCGCCTCCACGCGGTCTTACCCGCGCTTCACACTGCCCATGGATAGATCACTTCGCTTCGGGTCTAGAGCCGGCAACTAAAGGCGCCCTATTCAGACTCGCTTTCGCTACGGCTACCCCACACAGGTTAACCTCGCTACCGACCACTAACTCGCAGGCTCATTCTTCAAAAGGCACGCCGTCACCCCACAAAAAAGGCTCCGACGGATTGTAAGCACACGGTTTCAGGTACTATTTCACTCCCCTCC
The DNA here is from genome assembly GCF_022347125.1 of Helcobacillus sp. ACRRO. Classification (NCBI taxonomy): domain Bacteria; kingdom Bacillati; phylum Actinomycetota; class Actinomycetes; order Micrococcales; family Dermabacteraceae; genus Helcobacillus; species Helcobacillus sp. ACRRO. The sequence continues at coordinate 285 of NZ_JAKRNG010000057.1, read as the reverse complement.
CGGGGTACTTTTCACCTTTCCCTCACGGTACTTGTCCGCTATCGGTCACAAGAAAGTATTTAGGCTTACCAGGTGGTCCTGGCAGATTCACACCGGATTTCACGAGCCCGGTCCTACTCGGGACAATGCACCATCACCCAGCCATGCAGTTTCAGCTACGGGACTCACACCCACTACGGTTCCCCACTCACAAGGATTCACCTACCACACACTGACAGCGACGACCAGGCGGCAGCCCAATCCATGCACATCCCACAACCCCTGATCAGCAACCTCTGCCGAGTA
>NZ_JAKRNG010000056.1:0-3478 GCF_022347125.1 Helcobacillus sp. ACRRO | reverse complement strand
GTCACCGCCGGATCATGGGACCTCGCCGGGATCATCGCGATCGCCGTGGGGAACGACCACCCGCCGACGCCGAGGATCAGCGCGCACACCAGTGCGACGAGCGCCGCTGAGTCCCCGAACCCGTCGGCCCCCACCGCGATCAGCAGCAGAACAGCCCCGTACCCCGCGGCGGTCAGCAGCCCGAACGACGCGATGATCGGCGCGAGCCGTCGCGAGCGGTGAATGACCGTGGGCATGACCACGCCGCCCACCATGCCGAGCCCGTTGGTGACGAACACGGTCCACACCGCCACCACGGAGCTGATGCCGGTGTCCATCATCATCACCGGCATCCACCCCATCTGCACGTACGCCTGCATCGACTGCAGCCCGAACATCAGCATCATCCAGCGGGCGGTGCTGGAGCGCCACAGGGGGACGCGGACGGGACGGGCACCGTCCGGTGACGGCGGATCCGCGGGGAAGTCGTACCGGGTGGTGGCCCACACGGCCGCCCACACCACTGCCGCGGCCGCCGCAGCCACCACCCAGATCAGCAGCGCCGACTGCCACGCCGCCAGCCCCAGCACCTCGATCGGTTCCCTGTCGCCCGCGCGCACCAGCAGCGCTGAGAGCGGCCCCACCGCGCCGCCGAGGCCGAGCAGCGTGGTGTACAGGGTCATGAGGCGGACCGTGCGCTCACCACCGTGGCGTTTGATCCACGCCGGCAGCAGCACGTTGCCCAGCGCGATGCCTCCCGCGATGAGGACGGTGCACCCGGCGAACAGCCAGATCGAGCCGACGAACGGGCGCGCCAGGATCCCCAGCACCAGGACCGCGAACCCCACCATCACGGCGCCGGACAGGCCGAGGCGCCGCCCGATCGGCACCGCCAGCACCCCGAGCACGGCGAAACACAGGCCCGGGATGGCTGTCAGCAGACCGCCGGCGCTGGAGGACACGCCGAACTCCTCCAGAACCGTGCCGAGCACGGGCCCGAGCGATGAGATGCCGGGCCGCAGGTTCAGCGCCGCGACCGCAACGGCGACGAGGGCGAGCAGGGGGCCGACACCGCGCCTGCCGAGCGGGAGGCGGGCGGCCCGGCGGCTGGAACGGCGCGCGGCGGCCCGGGTGAAGCGAGAGGAACGCGCAGGCTTCCGGGTGGAACGTGCGGGCGACTGGGAGGCATCCGACGGCTTCTCAGTCATGCTGCCTCCTCAGGAGGAGTGATCAGATGCGGCGGGATGCGGTCACGGCCCACCACATCCGCCACCAGGGCAGCATCGATCGTCTCGCCGCGGCGCAGCACCGTGAGGTCCCCGCGCGGCTCCAGGATCGCGAGCGCCACATCCTGCACACGGTGGATGCCGGCGCCGCGCAGCCGCACCATCAGCAGGTCCTCCGTGAGGGCGCGTCGGCGCAGCAGGTCGGGCTGGACGGCGCCGTCGGCCATGATGACGCTGGCGTGGCCGGCGAGGCCGAAGCGGGTGCGGCCCCGCCGCCGCGCCTGCAGCAGCGGCCGGATGGAGCGGCGCAGGCGGCGGAACAGGAACTCCATCGCCATCAGCGTGTTCATCGCGACGAGGGCACCAGCGAGGGTCGGGGTGTTGCCGAGCATGGCGCGGGCCGCGATGGACCCGAGGCAGATCGTCACCACGAGCGTGAACGTGGAGGGCCGGGCCACCAGGCGGGGCCCCGCTGCGGTCAGCAGCAGGGTGAAGAAGAGGTACAGCACTACGGTGGCGATGAGCACGCCGACGAGGCCCGCGGGGGACGCCCCGATGTGGAACCACAGGGCCGACCAGAACTCCACCGGCTCCGCGGCGGCATGGGCCTCATGCACGGTCTGCTTCCTCCTCTAGGGTCGAGTCACGATCGGGAACTCAGTGTGCCTCCACCAGCGCGTCGCCGCACCGCTGGACGCGGTCGGGTCCATCATCACCGATATTCCGAACGCCGCGCGCACCCTGTCCGGTGTGGACGCCGTCGAGATACTGACAGAGGGACCGTACCGGCCCGGCACCCGCTGGCGCGAAACCCGCCAGATGCTCGGCATGGCCGCCACCGCCGAAATGGTCGTCCACTCGGCCGCCGCGCCCGGGGAGGCCCCCGAGGGCGGTCCGGCGCAGGGGGCCGACGGGGACCGCGCTTCCAGTGGGTCCGACGCTGGCCGCGCTGATGGGCCGGGCCGCTCAGGGACTGCGAGCCGTTGACCCAGTGTTCGCCTCGGCGGGATTCGTAGACTGCCCGCATGATCAGCACCCGTCGGCACCTCCGCATGGCAAGCTTCAACATCCGACACTGCCGCGGCGCAGACGACGTCCTCTCCCTGCCCCGCACCGCCCGCGCCATCGCAGCGCTCGACGCGGACATCATCGGACTGCAGGAAGTGGACGTCTGCTTCGACGACCGCTCCGACCTCGCCGACCAAGCCGGCGCCCTCGGCGAGGCGCTCGGCATGAACGCCGTCTTCGGCGCCTCCCTGCCCGCCCGCAAGGCCGCGGACGCCGCCGGCCGCGCCGCCCTCGGCCTGCCGCCCGCCCCCGACTGCACCGGCTACGGCAACGCCATCCTCACGCGCTTCCCGATCCTCGACAGCCGCACCGTCATGCTGCCCGTCCCCTCCGGCGGCGAGCAGCGCTCCGCGCTCATCGCCGACCTCGACTGTGACGGGGTGCGGGTGCGCGCCGTCGCCACGCACCTGTCCGCCGACGGCTCCGCGGGCGCCGAGGACCGGGCGCAGCAGGTGGCGGCGCTGCGCCGCGAACTGGCCGGCGATGGGTGCGGCGCCCGCGCGGGTTCCGGCGCTGACGGACCCGCAGACGCCGCCGGTTACGGAGGTGCGGACTGCGCTGCCGAGGCCGTGCCGGCCGCGACGATCCTCGTGGGCGACATGAACTGCACGCCGTTCAGCGCCACCTACCGCGGCCTCACCCGGGATTGGCGCGACGCCCGAGTCGAAGCGCTCCGCGCCCGCACCAGCGCAGTGCGCGGGGCCGTCGGCCCGGTCCTCGGCGCCCTCGTGGGTGCGGGGGCGCGGTTCGCCGGCGGGTTCACCCATTCGTCCACCCTGCCGCTGCGCCGCATCGATCTGGTGCTGCTGCGCGGGGCTGTCCGTGCGGTGAGGACGTTCGTGCCGTCCACGCGCGTCAGTGACCACCGACCGCTGGTCGCGGACCTCGTCATCACCGACTGAGGCGCGCGGCTTCATCGCCTGCTGAGTCTCAGGGCAGGCCGAAGCCGCAGAGCTGGGCAGAGCCGCGGGGCTGGGCAGGACTGCGGGGCAGAGAAGAGCCGCGGGGCCCGGCACGACCGCGGGGCAGAGAAGAGCCGCGGGGCTGGGGCAGAGCCGCAACCCCGCCGCGAGCCCCCGGTGCGCGGAGGCAGTGACCAAAAAACGACCAAGAACCGGCCCGAACGCGCATGTCCAGCCCGAAAGGGCGGATTTCGGTCGGAAAGTGCACGGCCGAGGGTCGGGGCCGGGGTTTGGGTCCTGTCT
>NZ_JAKRNG010000055.1:0-3636 GCF_022347125.1 Helcobacillus sp. ACRRO | reverse complement strand
CCGCCTCCACCGCCGCTGGGGCCGGTGGTGGGCCGACGGGTCCCGCATGCGGCGGCGAGCGCGAGGGCGCTCAGCGATGCGCAGGCGCCGAGGAGGCAGCGGCGGTGGAGGCGGGGGTCCGCAGTGGTGTCCATGCCCCCGAGGCTAGGCGCAGGGTGCACCGGCCGCGAGAGGCAGAACTCCCCGGGCCCTCCTGCTCAGCGGCAGGGTCCGGGGAGTTCTGGTGCCTGGGGTGGGGCTCAGTCGCGCTGGCGGCGGGCGTCCACGGCGGACTGCACGATCTCGGCGAGGGTGTGCTCGCTCTTCCAGGACAGCTCCTCGCGGATGCGGTCGGTGGAGCACACCAGCTTCGCGGGGTCGCCGGGTCGACGCTCCACGATCTCGGGATTGATCTCGGTGCCGGTGGCGTCCGCGATAGCGTTGATGACGTCCAGGACGCTGGATCCGGTGCCGGTGCCGACGTTGAACACGCGGTGCTCGCGGGTGTCGCGCTTGAGGTAGTCGAGCGCGGCGATGTGCGCTTCGGCGAGGTCGAGGACGTGCACGTAGTCGCGGATGCAGGTGCCGTCGGGAGTGTCGTAGTCATCGCCGAAGACCTTCGGGCGGTCACCCCGGTCCAGGGCGTCCAGCACGATCGGCACGAGGTTCATCACCAGCGTGTCGGCGAGCTCGGGCCACCCGGCGCCCGCCACGTTGAAGTAGCGCAGGCCGACGGTGCGCATGCCGTGCGCGCGCTCCGCGTCCTTCAGCATCCACTCCCCCACGAGCTTCGAGGCGCCGTAGGGGTTTATCGGCTCCGGCGTGAGGTCCTCCTGCACCAGGTCCACATCGGGCATTCCGTAGACGGCGGCGGAGGAGGAGAAGACGATGTCGCGCACCCCGGCCTGGGCGGCGCCGTCCAGGACGTTGGCCAGGCCTGCGATGTTGTCCCGCCAGTACATCTCCGGGTTCGCCACCGATTCGCCGACCTGCTTGTGGGCGGCGAAGTGGATGACGGCGCTGACGGACCGCTCGCGCATGACGGCGGCGAGCTCATCGGCGGCGCCCGTGCGGGTTACGTCGATCTCGACGAGGGGGACATCGCCCAGGCGGGAGCGGAAACCGGTGGAGAGGTCGTCCACCACCACAACGTCCTGTCCACGGTCGGCGAGCAGGCGGGTCACATGGGAGCCGATGTAACCGGCTCCTCCGATCACGAGAGTTGTCATGTCCCCTACTCTACTGGGGGCGGTCCGCACCCGTTCCGCAGGAGCACGCACCGGCTCTGTAAAAATGCGGTGTGGATTCGGCGACGGGCCGATGGTGAGCCGTCGACCCGGACGTATGATGGCCGAATGAGCGAGAATCCTCCCGCCGGCCGCCCCGATCGGCCAGGCGACGGTCAGCGCCGCGCCCCGCAGCGGCGCGGGCGCCGCGCAGCTTCGACGGGTCTGCGCTCCTCATCGACCCCGATGATCTGGCCCTTCTCCCCCAACGGCCGTCGGGCACGCGCGACCTCCCAGGGGTCCAGCGCCGCCGGTCGGACCTCCCCGCCGAGCCCACCCGCCGCCGCTGAGACGGACGCTGCCGCGTCCAGGCCGAGCGCGCGGGCCGCGTCAGCTCTGGCCTCCTCACACTCCTCACCCATCCCCCCGGCGCCCGGAGCGTCCGACGGCCCCATCCCCGTGCACCCGAAGCGGGGCCGCCGCCGTGCCGACGTCGCTCCGCCCGTCGAACAGAAGACCATCAGACTGCGCCCGATCGATGACGATCCGCGCCCGCGCCGCGGGTCATCCGTGCTGCGCCGCGCAGCCTCAGGCGGTGCCGGCCGCGGCGGATCTGGTGGACGCGGCGGAGGCCGCGGTCCAGGCGGCCCCGTCAGCCCCGATGGCTCCAGCGGCCAGGGCGGCTGGGGTGCCCGCCAGCCCGGCGAGGGCTCCCTGCGCCGCGCCTCCCTGTGGACCGCCGCCAGCGGCCTGATTCCCGGCCTCGGCCTGCTGCCCACCCCGCTGCGGGTCCTCGGCATCATCACCGCAGCCGTGTTCGTGATCACCGTCCTCAGCGGCCTGGTCTGGCTGCTGGCCGGTGACCCCACCGCGACCCTGATCGGCTTTGCGTTCAAACCGTGGTTCCTCACCACCGCGATGATCACGATCGCGCTCGTCGCCGTGATCTGGCTCGGTCTGCTGTGGCTGACGAACAACCACCACAACCGCAAGGAGCGGCTGCAGGGGCCTGCGCGCTCGGCGTCGCGGGCGCTCGCGTTCGCCCTCGCCATCGCGATCGGCCTGCCCGCGATGCACGCCGCGCACACCCTGTGGGCGGCGAACTCCCTGATCGGCGGCGACTCGTTCATCCAGGCGAAGAGCGGCAAGAGCGGCGAGGACGCCTGGAAGAACGTGGACCGCGTCAACATCATGCTGCTCGGGCAGGACGCCGGCGCGGACCGCACCGGCACCCGCCCGGACACCATCATGGTGGCGTCCGTGGACACGAAGACCGGCCGCACCGCCCTGTTCTCCATCCCCCGCAACCTGCAGTACGTGCGGTTCCCGAAGGGGTCGAAGCCGGCCGAGGTGTTCCCCAACGGGTTCGACTACTACGGCAAGAACCAGAACCTCATCAACGCCGTGTGGACCTGGGCGGAGGACGTGCGCCCCGATCTGTTCCCCGGTGACCCGAATCCGGGTCTGACCGCGACCACGATGGCGGTGGAGGAGACCCTCGGGCTGAAGGTCGACTACTACGCGATGGTGGACCTGCGCGGCTTCGAGCAGATGGTCGACGCCATCGGCGGCATCGATTTCGAGGTGGAGCGGAAGATCCCGATCGGCGGCGGCGCCGCGAAGATCGACGGCTACATCCAGCCCGGCTGGCAGCGGCTCGACGGCTATCACGCCCTCTGGTACGCCCGCAGCCGCGAAGGCTCCAGCGACTTCGACCGCAACTGCCGCCAGCAGCGCATCGTCCGCGCGGTCGCAGAGGAAGCGGACGTCCCGAAGATCGCCCTCACCCTGCCGCGTCTGCTGAACGCGACCGGAGACTCCGTGGTGACCGATATTCCGGCCGACCGCCTGGATGCGTTCGCGATGCTCGCCATGCGGATCCAGAAGGGCGGGTTCGAGTCCTACCCGATCAACCCGTCGGTGACGCCGTCGGGCAACCCGGACTTCGACTACCTGCACCGCTGGGTGCAGGAGTCCATCAAGCATTCGATGGAGACCGCGCCGGAGACGGCGCTGGGCACCAAGGAGAAGGACACGGAGAAGTCCGCGCAGCCGTCGCCGAAGGGTTCGAAGGACGCGAAGCCGGCCACCACGCAGCCGGCGGACGGCGCGTCCAAGGAGCCGAGCGAGTCACCGAGCCCGTCGGCCGAGCCGACGGAGTCGAAGTCGCCGACGCAGTCCGCAACTCCGAGTGAGTCCGCCTCCACCGACGCCGGTTCCACGCCGAAGAAGAAGGATGAGCGGAAGGTGGAGCTGCCGCAGGACCCGCTGAAGTCCTGCATGCCGGGCGACACCGACCCGTACAACTGATCCCCCGTTACCTTGTGAGCACCCCGATGGACGGGGTCTGGTCGCTCGGCCGGGTATGGCTTTGTTGCCCTGCCATTGATGGTCCGGGGGGTGTTGCCGCCCGGTCGAGAGACACGCGTTG
>NZ_JAKRNG010000054.1:0-4777 GCF_022347125.1 Helcobacillus sp. ACRRO | reverse complement strand
CCGCTGCAACGTCATCTACGCCATGCTCCGCGACGGCACCTACTACCAGCCACCGACAACCGCCCCTACCCCCGAGCCGACCGCTCTCGCGGCTTGACTCGAAACATAGGGACACCCCCCCCAACTCGCTGCACCGGTGGCGGCCGAGACCCCGTCCTGGTCGGGGGCCAACGCAGCGGCGGCCACAGTTCGCCAACAGTGCCGAAACGGTCGATTCGGCAGGAGCCACCCCGCAGAGCAGCGGAGCCACGCCCGTTTTCGCAGAAAGTACCCGAGGACGATCGGGCTACTGTGGGCGCATGAGCCACCCCGTGATCCTCACCGACGCCGCGCGACGTCCCGAGCAGGCCGCCGCCCACCTCCTCACCGACATCTCCGCCGACGTCCTGCACCGCATGCCGGGCGGCCGCGGCAACTCCATCGCCTGGCTGATCTGGCATGCCGCACGACAAATGGATGTGCAGACAGCGCAGCTCACCGGCGGCACCACCGTGTGGCAGAAGGGCGGGTGGGCCGAACGCACCGGCATCGACCGCGGGCCCGACGACTTCGGTTTCGGGGACCGCGCTGAGGACGTGGCGGCGCTGCGCGTGGAGCGGCCGTCGGACCTCCTGTCCTACCTCTCCTCCTGCGCAGACGCGCTGGTCGAGCACATCGAGGCGCTGGATGCGGAGCGGCTCGAGGAGGTGGTGGACGAGTCGTGGGAGCCGCCGGTGACGCGGGGAGTGCGGATCGTCAGCATCATCGATGACGCCGTGTCGCACTGCGGGCAGGCCGCGTACGTCCGCGGACTTCTGGAGGACTGGTCGCTCGGGGTGTGAGCCGGCCGGCCGACGGGTCTTGCTGGTCGACGTGGCCCCGCCGTCCGGGCGAAGGCGTCCGGGTGCCCGGTTGCGAGCCGGGCACCCGCGAAGAGCAGCGCCGGTCAGGCGTCCAGCAGCCAGTCGTTGGGGGCGAACAGTTCGAAGTGGACCTGGTCGTCGGCGAAGCCCAGCTCCTGGAGCTCAGCGCGCGCATTGGTGAGGAACCGGGTCGAGCCGCACAGATAGACGGACGCGTCGGTCGGCAGGTTCAGCGCCCCGATTGACAGGCGCTCGCCCGCTTCCCCCTCCGTTGTGCGGGAGTAGGCAACAGCCTCCGTCGCGTTCGGCAGGTCCGCGATGAGCGCAGCCCGCTCCGAGCGGAACACGTCTTCGGCTTCGCTCGCCTCAGCATGGGCCACCACGATCGGTCGCGTGGAGCCGGCCGCGTGCAGCGCCTCCAGCATGCCCATCATGGGCGTCGCACCGATGCCGTTGGAGATCAGCGCCACGGGGCCTTCGCCCTCCACATCGATGACGAGGTCGCCGAACGAGACCGTCACGTCGATGACGCTCCCCTCCTCCGCGTGGTCGCCGAGCCAGTTGGAGACCTCGCCGGCGGGGGTGTCGTCCTGTGCGGGAACCCGTTTGACGGCGAAGGTCAGCATGCCCTCCTCGGCACCGTTCACCAGCGAGTACTGGCGCAGCTGGCGGGCACCGTCGGGCAGGGTCACCCCGACGGAGATGTACTGGCCGGGCAGGAATCCGGGCAGGGCATCGCCGTCCTCCCGGGCCACGGTGAAGCGGATGACTCCGTGACCGAGCTCCTCGCGCCGGCGGACCACGGCCCGGTGGAACACGTCGCCGGGCTGGACGCCCTGGTGCCGGCAGAGGTCCTTCTCGAAGTCGATGAGGACCTTCGCCATCATCCAGTAGACGCTGTCCCACGCCTCGGCGACATCAGCGGTGAGGACATGGTGAAGCTGTCCTTTCCGACGGATTCCTCAGATCCGCTGAGTCCTCAGGCCTTCGCCTCGTAGCGGCGGTGGCGGATCGGGATGCGGATGACCGGAAGGATCCGTCGGACCACGAAGGCGACCAGGGTGACGCCCACCAGCGTGACCACCAGGCCCACGATGCCGTTCTCGGTCAGCGCGAACACGACGTAGCCGGCCAGGGCGGCGATCGCACCGGTGATCGCGTACGGCAACTGGGTGCGCACGTGCGTGGGCACCGAGCAGGCCGCACCGGTGGAGGACAGGATCGTGGTGTCCGAGATCGGCGAGCAGTGGTCGCCCAAGACGGCGCCGGCGAGGACCGCACCGAAGGCGGCGAGCAGGACGTCGTCCCCGCCCTGGACGGCGTTCATCATCTCGCCGGCCAGCGGCAGGAGGATTCCGAAGGACCCCCAGGATGTGCCGGTGGCGAAGGCCATCAGACCGGCCACCACGAACAGGATCGGCACCAGCCAGACAGCGGGCACGGACAGCTGATGGACGACATCAGCGAGGAAGGCCCCGGTGCCGAGATGCTCGATCATGGCGGCCAGCACCCAGGCGAACATCAGGATGAGGATCGCCGGCATCATCGACTTCGCGCCCTCCCAGGCGCCGCCGCGACGCGTGCCCGGCGTGAACTCGGGGTTCGGGGAGGTGTAGCGCAGGCAGTAGTAGAGCGCCACGCCGAGGGCGATCAGACCGCCGATGTTCAGCGCGAGCGTGACGTCCGCTTCGGCGAGGGTCTCCACCGGGCCCCACGCACTCGCGGCGAGGCCGCCGGTGATGTACATGCCGCCGATGACTCCGGCGACCAGCACCACGAACGGCACCACTAGCGCCCGCATCGCGCCCGGATCGTGGGAGGGGAGGTCATCCGACAGCTGACCGGGCGCTTCATCGTCCTCGGCCATGACGCCGTCACCGTCGGCGGCTCGGCGCTCCTCGGCGCGCATCGCCCCGAAGTCGATCTCCAGCAGGATCGACAGCCACAGCAGCAGGAGAGCGCCGATGGCGTAGTAGTTCATCGACGCGGCCAGGAGGAAGCCCTCCACCTGGCTGAGCGTCAGCGCAGACGCCGCCAGCAGCGGGGCCATGATGCCGATGATGGATGCACCCCAGGAGGAGAACGGCGCCAGCACCACCACGGGAGCGGAGCTGGAGTCGATGAGGTAGGCGAGCTTCGCGCGGGACACCCGCTGACGGTCCGTGATGGGGCGCGCCACCTGCCCGACGGCGAGGGCGTTGAAGTAGTCATCGATGAAGATGACCATGCCGAGGATGCCGCCGAGTGCCTGGGCACCGCGGCGCGAGCGGATGCGCTTCGCGGCCCATTCGGAGAATGCGGATGTTCCGCCGGCCATCAGCACGAAGGACGTGATGACGCCCAGCTCCAGCAGGAAGGTGATGATCAGGACCGTGTCCCAGGCGATGCCTCCGTCGGCCCAGACGAGGCCCACGATGCCGTCCCAGATGAGGGATGCGGCCTTCAGGGGGTTGACGTTCGCGACCAGCAGCGCTGAGACGATGATGCCGGCGCCGAGTGAGGGGAGCACCTTCTTGGTGAGGATCACCAGTGCGATCGCGATCAGCGGCGGCAGCAGGGAGAGGACGGGGTAGGCGGTGAGCACAGCGCTCCTCGAGAAAGAGCAGGTGGATTGAGTGGGCCGAGTTTAGCAAGTGCGCTCACCCGGCCGGCGGCCCGCTCAGCCCGTGGGCGCTCCTGCGCCCGGGCCGGTCAGGCTCGCTCGGCTTCGGGGAACAGCTCGGTGAACTGGTCGACGGTGCCGGGCAGCACCCACGCGTACACGCCGCCCTGGCCGTTGTCGATGAACAGTCGAGTGCGACCCTCCACACTGCCGAGCTGGTCGATGATGGCGTCGGCCGCATCGGGATGGATCCAATCGCCCTCCTGCTCGAAGTCGACACGGGTCCGCGTCCCGTTGAGGCTCCACTGGACGAAGGACGCGCCGCCGTCGAAGTCGACGTGGGACTGCACGTCACCGATGGCGTCGGACCTGTCGGTGGCGCGGGCCCATTCATGGATCCAGTCCGTGTACGCGGTCTTATCGTCGATCATTTCGGCGTCGTAGGCGAGCACGTACCGGAGGGTGCCGACCCCGTCGTCGTCGACGTCGGTGAGGATGAAGAACGGGTCATCGTCCTCAGGGGCGAACGAGGTCGGATCGACGGGGCTGATGCCGCAGGCGGCGAGGCGGGCGAGAATCTGATCGGTGGTCATACCACCACAATACTGGCAGCGTGCTCAGCTGATCCGACCGCTGTCCAGATGCAGCTGCCGGTGGGCGACTGCCTGGGCCCAGTGCTGGTCGTGGGTGGTGGCGAGGACTCCCCCACCCCGCTGCAGCTGCATGTCGATCAGTCCCACGAGCCGGCTCATCGAAGCGGCGTCGCGCCCGAGCGTCGGCTCATCCAGCAGCAGCACCGGTGGGCGCCGCAGCAGCGCCGCGGCGATCACCACGTCCTTGCGCTGCGCCGCATCCAGATCGAACGGGTGCTCATCCGCCGCCTCCACTAGGCCGGCCGTGCGCATCAGCTGCTGCACCTGCTTCTCCCGCTCGCGGATCGCCTCGTCGCGGACGTGGCGGGGGCGGCGCGGCAGGGGCGCGGCCCGCATCAGTTCGTCCCGCACGGTGGGGGCGCTGAGCTGCGCGCCCGGGTCCTGCCCCACCCAGCCGAGGTGGGCGGAGCGCTCATGCGTGGGCAGGCGGGTGAGGTCGACCCCGTCGGCCGCGCGGATCGTCCCGTCGACGGGGTCGCGGCGGTCGAGTGTGCCGAGCAGGCTGCGCAGCAGGGTGGACTTCCCGGCCCCGTTCGGCCCCATCAGCGCCACCACTTCCCCGGCGTGGACGTCGAGGTCGGCGCCGCGGAGGACGGGACGGTCGCCGCGCGCGGCGTGCAGGTCTCGGACGGCCAGCAGCGGGGCGGAGCTGCGGCCGGCTGTGGGGGTGGGCCCCGGGG
>NZ_JAKRNG010000053.1:0-5397 GCF_022347125.1 Helcobacillus sp. ACRRO | reverse complement strand
GCCTGGGAGTCACTGGGGGAGGGGTCGGCGGGGAGGCGCACGACTTCGTGCCAGCGCGCGTGATCGGCGCCGTCGCCGTCATGGCGACCGGACCACTGGTCGTGCAGAGCGGGAGCGGTGCTGTGCGAAGAGGTCATGCCCCCATCCTGGCACGCTGGCAAGCGCCAGCCTGGGCAGTGCCGTCCACCGCTCGCACTGCTGTCCAGCACTCTGGACGGCCTGGCTAGACTGGATGGTATGGCCACCAAAGTCCCCGCCGCTGACGCCACCCTGCGGATCCTCACTCTGCTCGCGCAGCGCTCGCGGCCAGTCCCAGCGAGCCGCATCGCCGCCGAACTGGAACTGCCCCGCTCCACCACGTACGACGTCCTCGGTGTCCTCGCCGAGCACGGCTACGTCCTCCACTACCGCGAGGACAAGACCTACGGCCTCGGCACCGCCGCCTACGAACTCAGCGCCGGCTACACCCGCCAGGCGCCCCTGGCCCGGCTCGGCAATCACGTGGTCAACCAGCTCGTGGACGGGGTGGGGGAATCCGCCCACCTCGCCGTCCTCCAGGGCCGCGAAATCCTCTACGTGGTCGAATCCCGCGCCGCGCACCGCCCCTCCCTCGTCACCGACCAGGGCGTCCGCCTGCCGGCCCACCTGACCGCCTCCGGCCGCGCCATCCTCTCGGCGCTGCCCGACCGGCAGCTCGTGGCCGTGTTCGCCGGCACCACCGCCCTCGAATCCCGGGTGGGCGGTGCGATGACGTTCCCCGTTGCCCGCGCCCTCGCCGACGCCCGCGACGCCCGCGACCGCGGCTGGGCGGAGGAGAACGGCGAAGTCACACCCGGGTTCCGCTCCATCGCGAAGGCCGTGGTGGAGAAGTCCGGCTGGCCCGTCGCCTCCATCGCCGTCACCTGGCAGGACGGCACCGCCGTCGACACGGATGTGGTGCGCACGCAGCTCGGCGCGGCCGTCCGCCGCCTCGAGGCCGCGCTCGGCTGAGCGGGCTCGCCCTCGGGCAATAGTCCGTGCCCCCGGACTGCAAGCACCCGTCGGCCGCCTGACTCCCTCATCCCCCGTGGCCCGGCACACACCCACTGTGGTTGTGTGGGCTCCACACCCGACCACCCCAAGGATTGAGGATCGATGACTGACGAGCAGAAGACGCCCGCCGGCCCCCGCCCCGTGAAGGCGCCCCGCGGCACCGACCTGAACGCCAAGCACTGGCAGGCCGAAGCCCCGCTGCGCATGCTGATGAACAACCTCGACCCCGAGGTCGCCGAGCACCCCGATGAGCTCGTGGTCTACGGCGGCACCGGCCGCGCCGCCCGCTCCTGGGACGCGTTCGACGCCATCGTCGACTCCCTCAAGGACCTCGAACCGAACGAGACCCTGCTGGTGCAGTCCGGCAAGCCCGTCGGCGTCTTCACCACCAACGAATGGGCGCCGCGCGTGCTCATCGCCAACTCCAACCTCGTGGGCGACTGGGCGAACTGGCCCGAGTTCCGCCGACTCGAAGCCGAGGGCCTCATGATGTACGGCCAGATGACCGCCGGGTCCTGGATCTACATCGCCACCCAGGGCATCCTCCAGGGCACCTTCGAAACGTTCGCCGCCGTGGGCCGCAAGCTCGCCGAGCGCGATGGCCGCGACGCCGACTTCGGCGGGACCCTCGCCGGCACCATCTCCCTCACCGGCGGCGCCGGCGGCATGGGCGGCGCGCAGCCCCTCGCCGTCACCCTCAACGGCGGCGTCTGCATCATCGCCGACGTGGACCGCTCCCGCCTCGAGCGCCGCCAGGCCAAGCGCTACCTCGACGAGATCGCCACCGACCTCGACGACGCCATCGCCCGCGCCAACAAGGCGAAGGAGGAGAAGCGCGCCCTCTCCATCGGCATCGAGGGCAACGCCTCGGAGATCTTCCCCGAACTGCTGAAGCGCCACCGCGCCGGCGACATCCACATCGACGTGGTCACCGACCAGACCTCCGCCCACGACCCCCTCTCCTACCTCCCCACCGAGATCGCGTTCGAGGACTGGAAGCAGGAGGCGAAGGCCGACGCCGAGGGCTTCACCAAGAAGTCCCGCGAAGCCATGGCCCGCCAGGTGCAGGCCATGGTGGAGTTCCAGGACGAGGGCGCCGAAGTGTTCGACTACGGCAACTCCATCCGCGACGAAGCCCGCCACGCCGGCTACAACCGCGCGTTCGAGTTCCCCGGCTTCGTCCCCGCCTACATCCGCCCCCTGTTCTGCGAGGGCCTCGGCCCGTTCCGCTGGGTTGCGCTCTCCGGCGACCCGGAGGACATCAAGGTGACCGACGAGGCGCTGAAGGAGCTGTTCCCCGAGAACGAGCACCTGCACCGCTGGCTCGACGCCGCCGACGAGTACGTGGAGTTCGAGGGCCTGCCCGCCCGCATCTGCTGGCTCGGCTACGGTGAGCGCCACAAGGCCGGCCTCCTGTTCAACCAGCTGGTGAAGGAGGGCAAGGTGAAGGCCCCGATCGTGATCGGCCGCGACCACCTGGACTCCGGCTCCGTCGCCTCTCCGTACCGCGAAACCGAGTCCATGCTCGACGGCTCCGACGCGATCGCCGACTGGCCGCTGCTGAACGCCCTCACTGCCGCCAGCTCCGGCGCCACCTGGGTGTCCATCCACCACGGCGGCGGTGTGGGCATCGGCCGCTCCATCCATGCGGGCCAGGTCGGCGTGGCCGACGGGACCGACCTCGCGGCGGCGAAGCTCACCGCTCTGCTCACGAACGACCCGGGCATGGGCGTGATCCGCCACGTGGATGCCGGCTACTCCCGCGCCGTTGAGGTGGCCGAGGAGCGCGGCGTGAAGATCCCGATGGAGCCGCACGTGCGCGACTGACCGCGTAAGCCGCTGGCCGCGTGCGCCGGCTGTTGAGGTAAGGGTTGTGGGTCCCACACTGCGTTGTGGGACCCACAACCCTTATCTCGATTCAGCGGAGGTGCTGGTCGGCCATCGGCGAGGCGGGGAAACCGTCGGCCTGGTTCTGGCTCAGTCGTCTGTGAGGGGCCGGTATCCGGGGAGCTGCTCGATGAACTCCCGGATCTGCGGCACTTCATACATCCAGTGCAGCGCGTGCGCATGCGTGTACTTCGGCGGCAGGGACGCGAGGTCTGGGTCGTCGGCGAACTCGAGCGGTCCCGGCGCGGAACTCGTGGTGTGCAGATCCATCAGGTAATCAAGCATGCGCTGACGGTCGCCCTGGCTCATCTGACCCCACCCGGGGTAGACCTTGCCGGGCGGGACTCCGTCGGCCAGCTGGGCCTCCGCGCCCTCGATGGCGTCGAAACGGTCGCGCCAGCTCGCCTCCACGAGAGCGTCGGTGTCGTCCTCGATGAGGCGGGCGAGGGTCATGAGTGCGCCGATGAGGTCGTCCAGGGTGCCGGGGGTGAGCGGGCCGGACAGGAATGCCTCGGCGAGTGGGCCCGGCGGGTCCGTCTCGGTGCGCATCTCGATGTTCACGATGATGCGCGACGGGTCGTCCGTCTGGTGCGGACCGAGCAGGTTCAGAGCGGTGAAACGGTTGGACATCGGGGTGCCTCCAGGGGCTGGTCTGTGACTGGTCACCCCCGCCTGTACCGGTGCCGTGGCACCGCGCATCGGCGGGGTCGCCACCCCCTGTACCGGCCCTGGGCCGAGCATCACAGCATCGGCTGCAGGGCCCTATCCGGGCATCCACAACTATGGCGCGTTGTCACTCGAAGAGATGAGACGCGGCATGTCCTCGCAAATAGTCCCGCAGGTAGGGCAGTTCGAATTCGACGAACCCCTGCCGAGGTGCACGGATGACTCCCGCTGCGAGGAGGCGATCCCGATAGACAGACGTGTAGCTCGATGCACGGTTCATCCGGGTCTGCACGTCTTTCATTGCGACAGGACCGTCATCCTGGGCCATGGCTACGAGGAACGTCCTATCCACCGGGGAGAGATCGGCGAGGGCGGGTTCATGAACGAGGGACCCCAGTCGAACACGAGCCTTATCCAGCCCTGAATCGACTGCTGTAGAGCTAATGTGACCAGCGTCGTCGGCTAGTCGCCACAGGTGGTAGCCGACGAGCTGAATCATGAAGGGGTATCCCTCAGTGGCGTCAGCCGCACGCTGCAGTTCGTGACTCGAAATCTGCCGCCCCGTTTGCGCGAAGGTCGTGGTGAGAGACTCAGCAACTGCCTCCACTGGAACATCCCTCAATCGGACGCGTTCAGCACGGCGGAGGAACGTGGAGACCGAACTGTCGCCTTTGAGCAGTACGTCCTCAACCACGCGGGGGAGGCCTGCGAGGACGAGCGCGATCGCCTGGTCTTCCCGAATCAGATGCTGAACGTCGGCGGCCAGTTGCCGAAGCTCTTCATGGGATGCTCCCTGGACTTCGTCGATTGTGATGAGCACGCCGGTGCCGTGGGTGGCAGTGGCAGTCAGCAGGCGAGTGAGACGACGCCGCCACGAGGGTTCGGTCTTCGGCGAGTCATGGAACGTCAGCCCTCCCAAGTGAGCGATGCTGGCCCCCGCAAGCCGTGGCTTCTTGGGCTCGCTGAGCTCATCAGCAAAGACGTCAGCCTCGTCGGCGATCCGGTCTGTGAACCCTGGAGTGGCGGTCTCGTCGATGACAACCCAGCCGTGTAGGCGGGCTACCTCACCGAGTTCGGTCAACATGACTGTTTTGCCGGCGCCGCGCGCCCCGGTGATCAGTGTCAGCAGGTTGGGGTCTCCAGGACCGTTCTCAATGGCCTCGCTGAAGACGGCGAGCTGCTCGCCCCGACCGACGAGCAGCGGAGGGGTAGCACCTGCGGTGGGTTTGAACGGGTTGCGCATGCTCCTCCTTTGCGAGCTTTATAATTTTTATAATCTTTATAAAGCCGAAGCGCAATACCACGGCGCGTTCCGCAGCCGGCTCGCCGCCCGGGCCCCGTTCAGCCGCGGCGGCGGGCGATGACGTCGATCTCCACGAGGATCCCGCCGAGCAGCGCGGAGCCTACCGTGGTGCGCACGGGCCGCGGCTCGGTGAAGAACGGGGCGTAGGCGGCGTCGAACTCGGCGAAGTCGTCCAGGTCCGCGAGGTGCACTGTCACCTTGAGCGCGTCATCGAGGGTGCACCCGGCCTCCGCGAGGACCGCCTCCACGTTCTTCAGGGTCTGCTCGGTCTGCGGGCCGATGCCGTCGGGCATGGTGCCGGTGTCCACGTTGATGGGGCCGCAGCCTGCGGTGAACACGAGGTCGCCGCTGACGATGCCCTGGCTGTACGCGCCGAGCGGGGCGGGTTCGCGGTCGGTGTGCAGTTCCTGCTTCTGTGTCATGGGTGCTCCTTCGCTGCAGTGATGCCGCCACTGTACTGAGCGGGCTGGGCGCAGGGGGGGGAAGCCGACGGGGCCGGTGACGGCGGG
>NZ_JAKRNG010000052.1:0-5759 GCF_022347125.1 Helcobacillus sp. ACRRO | reverse complement strand
GTCAACGCGTGTCTCTCGACCGGGCGGCAACACCCCCCGGACCATCAATGGCAGGGCAACAAAGCCATACCCGGCCGAGCGACCAGACCCCGTCCATCGGGGTGCTCACAAGGTAACGGGGTGATGGGGCGTCCCCGAGCGGAACGCCCTTTCCTACACTATGCCCCCGTTCGGCGGTGTCAGCGGGACCCTTGTCGGGCAGCGACCGTCGACCCCTCAGCGCGGGACCGTCACTTCCAGTCGAGGACCTGCCAGCGCTGCTTCTTCGCCTCCGCGTACAGTCCCAGGTCGGGGGAGATGGCCGACGGGTGCCCCAGCAGCCGCAGCCATGACGCATCGGCGACGGAGTCGCCGTAGCCGTAGGACTTCGTGAGGTCGAGGCCGTGCTCGTCGGCGTACTTCCGCAGCCAGTTCGCGCGCGCCTCATCCACCACCGGCGGGGTCGCGAGGTAGCCGGTGAGACGGCCGTCGTCGCCGAGATGCATGCGGGTGGCGACCACGTCATCGAACAGGTCCGCGATCGGCTCCACGAGCAGATCGAGCGCACCGGTCACGAGCACGGTGCGGTGACCGGCCTTCCGGTGCTCCTCGATGCGGGCGCGGGCCTCGTCGCGGATGGAGGCGCGGATCTTCTCCCCGAGCTCCCCGGACAGCACACCGCGCAGCTCCGCGGGGGTGTACCCCCGGTAGCGGCGGTTCACGGACCGGATGAACTCCGAGCGGTCCCGGGACTCCGCCAGCAGGTACTGCGGCAGCGCGGACGCCAGCTTCGCGCTCTCGGCTGCCCAGGCGCGGCGAGGGCGAGTGGCGCGCATGATCGACAGGTACTGCTGCACGATGTTCTGCGCGATGACGGTGCCGTCGAGGTCGAACACGGCGAGGACGTCCGAGCCCTCCTTCAGAGCGGCGGGGCCTCGGGCCTCGCGGCGGCGCTGGGCGGACTTCGCCCGCTTGTACGCCTTCGTCAGCTCGGTGAGGGCCGGCAGGTGCTGCTTCTGGAAGAAGTCCTTCCAGTTGATGACGGTGACGTCGAAGTCGTTGGTGGCGAGGAAGTCCGCCGGCAGCTCCTCCCGGAGAGCGCGGGTGTTCGCGTCGTCGAACACCATTTCGGTCTTCGTGTAGTGGCGGTACAGGTCGGTGAACTTCCGCAGGGTCTCCAGGCCGCTCACGGTCCTATGCAGCTGGCCGGCCCACTGGCGGGTGCGCTTCGTGCCCGGCAGCTGGCTGGTGATGAGCTGCGCGGTCTTCGCGGCCTTCTGAGTCGCCCAGAAGCGCGCCTCGATGAGCTGCACGGACGGGAACGACCACGTGGGGACCTCGATGGGGCTGCCGTCATCGTCGGTGAGGGGGTGCTCCTGGAAGTAGCCCTGCACCGCGGACACCATCTCGTGGAACGGCAGCGGGTTGGAGGAGCCGGAGACGACCTGGAAGTAGGCGTCATCGCCGCGGCGGGACACGTCCTGCGTGGCGAGCGCGGTGATGACGTTGACGATGAAGTCGACCGGGATGATGTCGAGGATGGAGTCGGCGAGGCCGGGGAATTCCGGCAGGCGGCCGTTGCCGTACGCCATGATCAGCGGGTCGGCGACCTTGTAGCCGTCCAGCCAGCCCGGGTAGGGGCGGCGCAGTGCCGACTCGATGATGGAGGGGCGCACCACGGACAGGCGGTGGCCCTTCTGGGCCCACAGCTCCTCGGCGACGCGCTCCGCCATCGCCTTGGTGAAGGTGTAGATGTCGGTCCAGCCAAGGGAGTTGGCGCGCTGCAGGCCGTAGTCCTGGAGGCGCTCGTGGACCCAGTCCTGGCGGGCGCGCTCCGCGACCTCCGCGCTGGCCTTCGGACCCATCTTGCCGGCCTCGAAGGCGGCGCGGCGCATCAGCCGGCGCAGCACCTCCGGAGTGCGGGACTGCGCTTCGACCCGGTCCTTCGCGGCGAGCGCCATGTCGTACTCGGCGCGCCAGTCAGCGGTGTGGGTGAGGCGGCCCTCGCGGCGCAGGCCCTTGGCGAGGCCGGACACGTACGCGGTGGAGACGTGGATGACGTGCGGGTCCTGATCGGACTCCAGCAGCGCCTCGTACAGGTTCTTCGCGCCGCCCACGTTGGTGGCGAACGCTTCGTTGATCGGCGGGTCGAAGGACACCGAGGAGGCGGAGTGGATGACCACGTCGAGCTTCTGCGTCAGCGGCGGCATCGCGGTGAGATCGCCTTCGAGGACGTCGACCCGGTCGGCGAGGGCCGACGCGACCTCCTCCTTGCTGGTGCGCTCAGCCCAGGAGGTGAACACGGGCTTGCGCAGCAGACCTTCGAGGCGCTTGCGCCCGGTCTGGGAGCCCTTGGGTCGGATCACCGCGGTGACGCGGACATCGGGGTGGTTCTCCAGCAGGTCCTGGAGGACGGCCTGTCCCAGGAATCCGGTGACGCCGGTGAGCAGGATCTGCGAGTGAGCATTCGCCATGACGAGGTCGTTCTCCCAGGTGGAATCGGGTGATGTGGGCCGTCGTGACCCCTCCCGCGAGGCGCCTGGAGGGGCTGAGGGCAGTGCGGCCTAGTGTATCGTAGGGCGCATGCACAGGGCCCTCATCACCGGCGGAACGTCAGGTATCGGGGCGGCCTTCGCCAGGGCCTTCGCACAGCGCGGCGCTGACCTGGTGATCGTGGCCCGCAACCCCGAACGACTCGACGCCTTCGCCTCGGACATCCGTTCCCGATACGGCGTGGACGTCGAGACCATCGAGGCTGATCTGGTCCACCGCGATGACCAGCAGCGGATCGTGGAGCGCCTCGAAGCGGACCCGCCGATCGACATCCTCGTCAACAACGCCGGCTTCTCCGTCCGGTCCGACATCCTCGGCGAGGACCTCTCCCTGCACGACGACGGCCTCGAAGTGATGGTCCGCGCCGTCTACCACCTGTCCGGCGCCGCCGGCCGCACCATGGCGGCGCGCGGCGAGGGCACCATCATCAACGTCACCTCCACCTCCGGATACGTGCCGCAGAACAACTACTCCGCCATCAAGGCGTGGGCGCAGATCTACACGGAGGCCCTGTCGGTCCGCCTCGCCGGCACGGGTGTGCGGGTGGTGGCGCTCGCCCCCGGTTGGGTGCGCACCGAGTTCCACGAGCGCGCCGGCATCAAGGGGACCTCGATCCCGGGCTTCCTGTGGCTGGACCCGGACCGCCTCGTGGAGGAGTGCCTGCGTGACGCCGCCGCCGGCCGCGTCATCTCCATCCCTTCGAAGAGGTTCAAGCTGATCGTGGCGCTCTCCCGCCTCGCGCCGCGCTCCATCATCCACCGAGTGAGCGCCTGGCTGACGGCGCGGAGGAACAAAGAGAAGTGAATCAGTACCACGACCCGGCCCTCTACCGGTCCCGCTGGCGGTCGCGGATCCGTCGGCTGCTCCAGCGCGGCGTCTTCCGCAGCATCGTCGGGTCGGTGGTGACCCAGACGATCAGCGTGCACCCGTCGGTTCACAAGGTCCGCGGCGCGTTCGTCCTGGTCGCGAACCACTCCTCGCACCTGGATGCGCCGATGCTGATGCAGGGCCTGCCGATCAAGCAGGCGCGCTACCTGTCCACGGGCGTGGCACGCGAGTACTTCTTCGAGGTGTGGTACCGCCGCATCTTCGTGCGCTGGATGTTCAACGCGTTCCCGATCGACCGCGACGGCTCGAAGAAGAACTCGGGCCTCAGCCGCCGCCTGCTGAAGGCCGGGGTGCCGATCCTGGTGTTCCCGGAGGCGACCCGCTCCACGACCGGCCGCATGGCCGAGTTCAAACCGGGCGCGGCTGCGCTCGCCACCGGGGTGGGCACCCCTGTGATCCCGGCGGCGCTGATCGGCGGGCATGAGGCGATGCCGAAGGGCCGCAATTGGCCGAAGCCGGGCAAGCCGCCCGTCGGGGTCGTGTTCGGTGAGCCGATGCGCCCGTTCGAAGGGGAGGTCGTCACCGACTTCTCCGCGCGCGTGCAGGCCACCGTTGCCGAACTGTACGAATCGAATTACCGCACTGTGATGGGGGAGGAGCTGAGCGAATGATCTCGGCAGCTGATGTGAAGCGCCACAAGTGGTGGGGCTGGGGACTGGACGATGTCACGTTCCGCTTCGACAACAAGCCGCTGTTCGCGCCGCTGGTGAAGGAGAAGGTCGGTCTCGACCTCGACGCCATCACGCCGCGCCCCGAACCGCAGCTGTCCGACTATGAGGTGCCGGCGAGCGTGCTGTCCTCGGAGGACGCCGCCGCGCTGACCGCGATCGTCGGCTCGGAGAACGTCCGCACGGACGACGAGTACCGCGTGGTGCACTCCTTCGGCCGCTCCGTCACAGACCTGTTCCGCGCCCGCACCGGCGACTTCCGCCGCATCGTGGATGCTGTCGTGTATCCGGCGAGCGACGAGGAGGTGCAATCGATCCTCCGCCTCGTGGTGGAGCGCGACCTCGTGGTCATCCCGTTCGGCGGCGGCTCCTCCATTTCCGGCTCCGTCACCCCCGATGTGGACGAGAAGCGGGCAATCATCACCCTGAATCTGGGCCGGATGCGCCGCGTCCTCGACATCGACGACACCGCTGGCCTCGCCCGCGTCCAGGCCGGCGTGTACGGCCCGGACCTGGAGGAGCAGCTGCAGGAGCGCGGCTGGACGATGGGCCACTTCCCGGATTCGTTCGCGTACTCCACGCTCGGCGGCTGGGCCGCGACCCGCTCCTCGGGCATGCAGTCGGACAAGTACGGCGACATCGAGGGCATCGTGCGCGGGCTGCGCCTCGTGCAGGCCGACGGGGTCATCGACACCAAGCCGATTCCGGGCCGCGATTCCGGGTCCTCCGTGCACGAGATGGTGCTGGGTTCGGAGGGCCGCCTCGGTGTGATCACGGAGTGCACGGTGCGGGTGCACCGCGTCGCGCCGGTGCGCGAGGTCATCGCGTACATGTACCCGGATTGGGAGAGCGGTGTGCGCGGCATGCACGCGATCGCCCGCTCGGAGGTGCATCCGGTGTTCACGCGCCTGTCGGACGGCCCGGAGACCCGCTTCTCGCTGGCGATGGTGAAGGAGCCGGAGTCGCGGAAGTCGAAGGCGATGGCGAAGGTCCAGGAGGGCCTGTTCGCGTACCTGCGCTCGAAGGGCTGGGACACCCGTGAGGAGATGTGCATCTCCTACGTGTGCTTCGAGGGGACGAAGCAGCATGTGGAGCGGGAGAAGTCCGCGGTGAAGCGGATCGTGAAGTCCGTCGGCGGCATCACGCTCGGCGCCGGCCCCGGCAAGATCTATGACCAGAAGAAGTTCGACACCCCGTACCTGCGGGACTTCCTGCTGGGGATGAACGTGTACGGCGATGTCTCGGACACCGGCACCACGTGGTCGCGCCTGAACGAGATGCACTCCTCGGTGTACGACGCGTTCTACAGGAAGCTCGACGAGATGGGGCTGCGCGGCTTCATGTTCTGCCACATGAGCCACAGCTACCACCAGGGCGCGTGCCTGTACTTCACGTTCGCTGTTCCGTACGAGTCGGATGAGCGAATGCTCGAGGAGTACACGGCGCTGAAGCACACGATCCAGCAGGAGTTCATGCACCACCTGGGCACCGTGAGCCACCACCATGCGGTGGGGACGGAGCATCAGCCGTGGATCGCTGAGGACATCACCGAGGGCGGCGTGCGGATGCTGAAGGATCTGTACGCGGCGCAGGACCCGGGCGGCAACTTCAACCCGGGCAAGATCGTCACGCCGTAGCCCCGTCGGCGCCCCTGCCCCACGGCCGAATCCC
>NZ_JAKRNG010000051.1:0-6133 GCF_022347125.1 Helcobacillus sp. ACRRO | reverse complement strand
GGGGAGGAACGGAGGGTCCATGCCGCCGCGCCGCGGGACGGGCGCGGCGCGCGGGTCACCTCTTCTGCGCGGCCTTCGAGGTCGTGGTCTTCTTCGCGGGCGCCTTGCGGGTGGTGGTGCGCTTCGTGGTCCGGCGCTTCGCCGGGCCCTTCGCGCGCTTCTCCGCGAGGCGCTCCACTGCGATCTCGTGCGTCAGGTTCTCCAGCACATCGTCGCGGCGCAGGGTCACGTTGGTGGTGCCGTCCGTGATGTACGGGCCGAACCGGCCGTCCTTCACCACGATCGGCTTCTCACTGGTCGGGTCCGTGCCGAGCTCCTTCAGGGGCGGCTTCGCGGCGGCGCGGCCGCGGGTCTTCGGCTGCGCGTAGATCGCCTGCGCCTCCTCCAGGGTGATGGAGAAGATCTGGTCCTCACTCTGCAGGGACCGCGAGTCCGTGCCCTTCTTCAGGTACGGGCCGTAGCGGCCGTTCTGCGCCGTGATCTCGGTGCCGTCCTCCTCGGTGCCCACCACCCGCGGCAGGCGCATCACCTTGAGGGCGTCCTCGAGCGTCACGGTCGCCATGTCCATCGACTTCAGCAGGGACCCGGTGCGCGGCTTCGGACGCTTCGTCTTCGGGATCGACTCGTCCACCTCGAGGACCTCGGTGAAGTAAGGGCCGAAGCGGCCGTCCTTCACGATGATCTCGTTGCCGGTGTCGGGGTCGGTGCCGAGGGCGCGGCCGTCGTCCTTCTGACGCTCCAGCAGCTCCTTCGCCTTCTCCAGGGTCAGCTCATCGGGCGCCAAGTCACCGGGCACGTTGGCGCGCACGGGGGAGCCGTCCACGGTCCTCTCCACGTACGGGCCGTACTGGCCGATGCGCAGGTCGATGCCCTCGCCGAGCTCGGTGGTGTTGATGGCCCGGGCATCGATCTCGCCGAGGTCGTCCACCAGGGTCTTCAGGCCGTGGGCGGCGTCGGGCGCTGCGCCCGGCCCGGCGTTCTCCGGACCGAAGTAGAAGTCCTTCAGCCATTCGGTGCGGTCCTGGGTGCCTGCGGCGATGCGGTCCAGACCCGCCTCCATATCGGCGGTGAAGTCGTAGTCCACGAGCTTGCCGAAGTGCTCCTCCAGCAGGCGCACCACGGAGAAAGCCAGCCAGCTCGGCACCAGCGCGGTGCCCTTCTTGAACACGTAGCCGCGGTCCTGGATCACGCCGATGGTGGCGGCGTAGGTGGAGGGGCGGCCGATGCCGCGCTCCTCCAGTGCGCGCACCAGGGATGCTTCGGTGTAGCGCGGCGGCGGGGTGGTCTCGTGGCCGTCCGGCGTCAGCGACACCACCGACAGCGCCTGCCCCTCCGACATCTGCGGCAGGCGCTTGTCCTTCGCGTCGTCGTCGTAGCGGCCCTGGTCGCGGGACTCCTCGTAGGCGGCGAGGAATCCGCGGAACGTGATGATGGTGCCTGATGCAGTGAACTCGGCGGTGCGGCCCTTACCGGAGACGCCGAGGGTGACCGACGTGGTGGTGCCCTTCGCATCCGCCATCTGGGAGGCGATGGTGCGCTTCCAGATCAGCTCGTACAGGCGGAACTCGTCACCGCTGAGCTGCGACCCCACCTCGGCGGGGGTTCGGAAGTTCGAACCGGCGGGGCGGATCGCCTCGTGCGCCTCCTGCGCGGACTTCGACTTCGAGGAGTACACGCGGGGACGGTCCGGCACATACTCGTCGCCGTAGAGGTCGGCGGCCTGGGCGCGGGAGGCGCGGATCGCCTCACCGGACAGCACCACTGAGTCGGTTCGCATGTAGGTGATGTAGCCGTTCTCGTACAGCCGCTGCGCCGTGGACATGGTCTGGCGGGCGCTCATCCGCAGCTTGCGGGACGCCTCCTGCTGCAGGGAGGACGTGGTGAACGGGGCGGCGGGCCGGCGCGTGTACGGCTTCGATTCGAGACCGGAGACCGTTGCGGGCTCTCCGTCGATCGCGGAGATGAGGGAGGCGGCGGACTCCTCGGTGAGGACCGTGACCGACGGGTTCTTCAGCTCACCGGCATCGGTGAAGTCGCGGCCGGAGGCGATGCGGGCGCCGTCCACGGTGCGCAGCAGCGCCGTGAACGCGGGGGTGTCCGCGGTGCGGTCGGCCCCGTCGGCGGTGGAGAACTCGCCGGTAATGTCCCAGTAGGAGGAGGGGACGAACGCCATGCGTTCGCGTTCGCGGTCCACCACGAGGCGGGTGGCGACGGACTGGACACGACCCGCGGACGTCCCGCGCTGCACCTTGCGCCACAGCACGGGGGAGAGCTCGTAGCCGACGATGCGGTCGAGGATGCGGCGGGTCTCCTGCGCGTTGACCAGGCGGTGGTCCAGTTCGCGGGTCTCGTTGAGGGCGCGCTGGATGGCGTCCTTGGTGATCTCGTGGAACACCATGCGGTACACCGGCAGCGACTTCTTCGGCTTCAGCGTCTCCAGCAGGTGCCACGCGATCGCCTCTCCCTCGCGGTCCTCATCGGTGGCGAGGTAGAGGGCGTCGGCGTCCTTCAGCAGGCGGCGCAGCTCGGTGACCGTCTTCTTCTTGTCGGGGGAGACCACGTAGTAGGGCTCGAACCCGTTCTCCACATCGACGGCGAACTTCTTGTACGGGCCCTTCTTCAGCTCCGCCGGGAGGTCCTTCGGCAGCGGCAGGTCGCGGATGTGGCCGACGGACGCCGCCACGGTGAAGTCGTCACCGAGGTAGCGGCCAATGGTCTTGGCCTTGGCGGGGGACTCGACAATCACCAGATTGCGGTCTGCACTCACGGCGGCACTCTCCTCGATCAACGTCTACGGCCTGGTCGCCATGAATGTAGCACCCTCGTCATTCGGCCCGGAAAGAGAGGAATCCCCAGTGGAGAAGTGTCCGCACCTGCTCCAGGACCCGCTCGCTCACCTCCTCGAACTCCTCACCGGACAGCGCTGCGTATGCCTGGACGAGCGGCTTCAGCGGGTGGGTGCCGTCGAGAACGCCCAGCACACCGGCCATTTCCGAGGTGAGCGGCAGAGTGCGTCCGAACGCGCCGCCCTGCACCAGATCGATCATGACGGGGTCCTCCGCCCCGGGCACGAAGTGGCGGCGCTCCATGACGTCGTCCGCGCGCGCGAGGTGGGATGCGAGCAGGTCATCATCGTTGAGGCCCGCCAGGGTGACGGCGTTCACCAGCATTCCCTTCAGTCGCGGACCCAGCGGCCCCTGCCCCGTGGTCCCCACCTCATCGAGCAACCGCACCGCGGGGCGGGTGTCCGTCGGCCGGTGGAGGATCACGTACCCGAAGCCGACCTCCTCCACATCTCGGGACGCGAAGTCCTCTAGGTAGGCGGTCATCATCGCCGCCCAGCGGTCATCGCGCGGGGTGAGGCCGCCGTCGCGCAGCCACGTCTGCGCGTAGGAGGCGGGGTCCTCCCGGTCGCGCTGGATGACGAACGCGTCCACGTCCGAGCCGTCGAGCCAGGCCGACGGGTGCTCCCGCCAGTCGGCACCGGCGGTGATCTCCCAGTTCGCGAGCATGGCGGCGATGCCGCCCGGCTCCAGATGGTTCGGGAGGTCGCGGATGAGGTCGGCGACGAGGGCATCACCGGCGCGGCCCCCGTCGCGGTAGGTCCACGTGTCCCCGCCGGGGGTGCGCGGGGTGATGACGAACGGCGGGTTCGAGACTACGAGGTCGAAGCGCTCCCCGGCGACGGGCTCCAACATGGAGCCCTGACGCAGCTCCAGGGCGCACCCGTCGGGCAGCGATTCTCGGTTGAGGAGGGCGTTGAACGCGGTGAACGCGAGAGCGCGCTCGGAGATGTCGGTGGCGATGACGCTGCGGGCGTGGCGGGCGGCGTGCAGCGCCTGGATGCCGCAGCCGCAGCCGAGGTCGAGGGCGCTGCGCACCTCACTGCGCGGGGTGAGGGCGATGAGGGTGGAGGTGGCGCCGCCGATGCCGAGGACGTGGTCGCCGTCGAGGGCGCGGCCGGTGGCGGTCTCGCCGAGGTCGGAGGCGATCCACCAGAGGATGGCGCCGTCGTCGTCCTCGGCCTCGTAGGGGCGCAGGTCGATGGCGGCGCGCACGAGGCGCGGCCGGCCGTCAGCGTCGCGCCCGAGGGCCCCACCGGCGGGATCGCCGGCGGGGGTGAGCAGGCCGAGCGCCAGCGCACCCGCCACCGTCAGCGTGGGCAGAACCTCCTCGACCTCGTCCGCGGGCAGAGCGGCGCCGAGCGCGAGCAGCCGCATGAGCAGGGCCGACGGGTGCTCACTGACCGCCAGTTCCCGCTGCGCCGGGATCGCGTTCTCCGCCTCCAGGGCGCGCTGCGCCATGGGGGAGAGGACCTCATTGATGCGGGTGACGGTGAAGTCAGCGGCCGCAAGGTCCGCGCGCAGCGCGTCGATCGGAGGGAGGACTCCGTCGGCCCCCGCCTCGCCGCTGATGCGGAACGGTGACGCGCTGTGCGTGAGGTGACCGAGCAGGGGCCCGATGGACAGCGGTTCAGCGGCCATACCCCACCCCCTGCGGCACCACACCCGCCTGGCGCGCCTGCGACAGGAGGTTCGCGCGGTTCGCCTCCATATGGTTGAGGAAGTACTGCTCCGCCTCGAGGTGGCGGGGCTTCGCGCCGTCGGCCAGCAGACGCTGACGGGTGAACGCCAGCTCCGCCGCCTGACGGATGAACTTCTTCATCGTCGGCTTCGCGTTGAACGTGGCGGCCCAACGGCGGCCCTCGCGGCGACCGCTCCAGGTGGCGAGCATGGTGACCTCGTCGTGGGTGAGCCAGCCCTGGTTCGCGTAGTCGCCGAGGCGGGCGCGGGTCAGGCCCGATTCGAGGCGGATCAGGACCGCGATCAGAATGAACCAGATCGTGAACATGACGAACCAGCCGATCGCCAGGAGGACCAGGCCGCCGAAGCCGCCCAGGAGCGTGGAGGAGAAGTTCCACATGAAGTGCAGGAACATCGCCGGCAGCGGCGCCACCAGGAACGAGAGGATCGCCGGGACCAGACCGAAGCGCCGGTCGATCAGGCCGATCACCATGCCGGTCATCGACGTGAACACGCAGTGACCCCAGATGCCGAGCACACCGCGCACCACGATCAGCATGGTCGCGGCCTGCACCCCGCCGGCCTCCGCGGCCCGCAGGTAGTACTGAATGTTCTCCACGAACGCGAAGCCGCCGCCCACCAGGGCACCGATGATGATGCCGTCCAGCGGGCCCGTGATGTGCTTGCGGAACACCAGGAAGATCAGCGCCACCCCGAGGCCCTTCAGCAGCTCTTCGGTGACCGGCGCGGAGAACATCGCGGTGGCTGCGTGCGCGGTCTGCTCATCCAGGAAGTACGCGTACGCGAACTCGCCGAACACGGAATTGAGGATGCCGGCGATCATCGTGGACACGCCCGCACCCCACAGCACCGCGATGATCTTCATATAGACCGGCATCGGGTGCCACATGTCCACCAGGAACATCACCAGGATGATCACCACGAGGGAGCAGAAAGCGACGGTGCCGTAGAACGCCGTACCGAGGACACCGAACGTCAGCGCGTACAGCAGGAACGACGCCGCGAGCACCAGCAGCAGCACCGGCACCATGAGCCAGCCGATGACGGCGCGCCAGTTGACGGTCCTGACCTCATTGTTGACCGCCTCGATGCGGCGCAGCTGCGTGCCCCACGCCGACTCCGGCTGGATCTGCTGCGGCTGGGTGACCGGCTGGCCCCACTGGTCGAGGGCCGGCGCAGGCGCCTGGCGGCGCGGCCTGGGACCCCCGGACACTCCCTGCGGCTGTGCGAACTGCTGCTGGCCCGCGTATCCCGGACCCTGCGGCTGGCCCGCCGTACCGGGCCCGCGCGGAACCGACGGCGGCTGCTGCGGCTGCGCGCCCGCTCGGCGACGCAGCCCTGTGCCACCTCCCTGGACACGGCGCAGCCCGGTCTCGAACAGCTTCGGAACCTCGTAGGACTGCTGCACCGGCTGCTGCTGCCACACCGGTGCCTGTCCACTCGCCGCCGGCTGACCGGCCGCACTGCTGGGGCCCCGTCGGCCCGGCTGCTGCGACTGAGCGGACCGCCCAGGCTGACCGGGCCCACCGGGCTGAGCAGGATGACCAGGCTGACCGGGCTGGTGCGGGTGCGAGGGATGGGCGGGGGAC
>NZ_JAKRNG010000050.1:0-7423 GCF_022347125.1 Helcobacillus sp. ACRRO | reverse complement strand
CCCCGCAGCCCCTCTGCACCCCAGCCCACCGCGGGCGGCGCCCGCACAGCCGACGCCGCGCCCGCCGTGCCGATCGCCCCGATGGAGCGCGACGGGGTGCGGATGACGATCACGCACATGGCGCCCGCCGCCGTCACCCCCGACTCCACCCTCACCGTGAAGGTGACGGTCACGAACACGGGCGAGGAGCCGCTGGAGCGCGCCGCGGTGCAGCTCGGAATCAAGCGCCCCCGCCTGGACGATCGGGAGGACATCAGCCGCTGGGCCGCGACCGACGGGCTGAAGGACCTCGGCTCTGCCGTCGCGCTCTCACCCCGGTCCACGATCGCTCCCGGGAAGTCCGCGGAATTCGTGGTGACCGCGCGCGCCGCCGATCTCGGCCTCGGCCCCAGCCCCGACCATTGGGGCGCGCGGGCCGTGTCCCTCACCCTGGTGACGCTCGGCCCGGCCGACGGATCCCAGGCATCCGCCGATGCCGCCGACGGCGCCGGCACCTCCTCGGCCGCAGCCGCGAACGACTCCACCGCGATCACCGGCCCCGAGGCGCCGAACCTGCTGCCGCTGGAGGGGCAGAAGAGCGTCTCCGCTGTCCGCTCGTTCATCGTGTGGCAGCCGCAGGACGCGCAGGACCTGCCCACCACGGGCGTGTCCACCCTGGTGCCGGTGCGCTCCGAGGTGCCGGCGCAGGCCGTCACCGATCCCGCCGGGTACGCCGAGTCGCTGAACTCCGGGACGATGAAGAAGCAGCTGGAGGTGGCGCGGCGCCCCGATGCGGACTGGCTGCTGGATCCGTCGATGCTGGCGTCGGCGCCGGTGCCGCAGTCACTGGCGGAGGAGCCGGCCGCCTCGACTGCGAAGAAGCAGAAGGGCGGCGACGAGGGCACTGAGGGGTCGGCGAGCCCGTCGCCGTCCCCGAGCGCGCAGGCCGACGACCCCGCGGCCGCCTGGGCCTCCTCCGAGCCGTGGGTCGCTGATCCGACGGCCGCCGCCACCGCCTCCGCGCTCACCGACGCCGCCGAGGACCGCACCGTCATCGCCGCGCCGTACGGCCAGTTCGACCCCCTCGCGGTGGATGCGAAGTCCCGCCTCGCCGCCGCCGGGAGCGCCGAGACCGGCCGGGTCCTGAACGCGCGGTCCGTCACGCCCGCCGGCTCGGCGGTGCGGCTCGCACCGGGGGAGGCCTCCGCGCGCCTCGCGCAGGACGCCGCCGGCCGCGGCGCCGACATCGTCCTGGTGCCCGCGGAGTCCCTCGGCTCCACCCCGGAGCCGCAGGTCACCACCAGCGGCTACGGCCGCCTCGACCCCGCTAAGGGCAGCGGGAAGCGGGGTCCGAGCGTTCCGCTGCTGGCGTACGACACCCGCCTCAGCGCCCTCAGCGAAGCGGACTCCTCAGTGACCGACCCGATGCTGATCCGCCAGCAGGTGCTGGCGGACACCGCCGTGATCTCCGGGCAGTCCACGAACGCGCCGCGGCACGTGCTGATCTCCCCGGACCCGTCGGCGACGCTCGACCCCACCACGATGACGGCGGGGATGGACGCCCTGGCGGACGCGCCGTGGGTGGAGCAGCGCCCCACCAGTGACCTGGTGGATGCGGCGCGCTCCGGCAGCGGCACCCGCAGCCTGTGGGTGGACAAGGGGTCGCAGTCTCTGCTGTGGAGGGGCCCGTCGGCCTCCCTGGCGCCCGTCGCCATCGGGGCCGACGGCACCCTGGAGCGGCCCGATTCTCCGGCGGACCGCCCCGCGGTGTCCGGCGATGTGGTGACGGTGTCGGACGCGGCGGTGGGGCAGATCCTGCCGCTGCGGTCCATGATGAAGGACCAGACGCGGGCGAACCCGCCGCTGCTGACGGCGTTCGCGTCCACCTCGCCGCGGGCCGCGCGCGATGACGCGCTGGCGACCGCGCTGGCGGAGAGAACCGTGGACTTCAGCAGTGACTTCCACAAGCGAGTGACGGTGACGATGGCCTCCAGCTACAACCTGGTGTCCTCCTCCGTCGGTCTGCCGATCACGATCCGCAACGACTTCGACACCCCGGTCACGGTGACGCCGGACCTGTCGGTGTCGAAGCGGATCGTCCGGATCCAGACGGAGCCGGGCGCGGTGACGATCCCGCCGCACTCCTCCGTGGACGTGTCAGTGCCGATCGAGGCGATCGCCAACGGCACCCTCGACCTCGACGTCACCCTCGTGACCCCGGACGGGTCGAAGCCGTTCGGGACGCAGTCCGTGGAGGTCCACGCCAATCCCGCCTGGGAGAACCGGACCACGCTCATCATCGTGGTGGGCATGGCCGTTCTCGTGGTGGCGGGTGTGATCCGGGCGGGCCGCTCCGGCCGCTCCGACGCCCGCAGCCCCGGCGTGCAGACCCCTGAGACCATCAATGAGAAGTGAGGCCCCCGACTCCATGCCTTCGGACTCCTCCGCACCTGCGGCCCCGCAGCGCGGGCGCGCCGCCCACATGCGCGCCTCCGCGCTCATGGCGGCCGGCTCCACCGTTTCCCGCATCCTCGGGTTCGTCCGCAACTTCCTGCTCGGCATGGTGCTGGGCGGCACCAGCACGGTGGCGGCGAACTCGTTCTCCGCGGCGAACATCCTGCCGAGCTCGCTGTGGCTGCTGATCGGCGGCGGCACCCTCAACGCGATCCTGGTGCCGGCGATCGTGCGGGCGATGAAGCGGCCCGACGGCGGCGACGACTACATGTCGCGCCTGACCACCCTGATCCTGGTGGTGACGGGTGCGGCGACGGCGCTGGCGATGCTGCTGGTGACGCCGCTGCTGGTGGTGGCGAACTCGAACCTCGACCCGGTGACGATGCAGGCGGCGACCACGCTGGCGTACTTCCTGCTGCCGCAGATGCTGCTGTCGGCGCTGTACGTGATGTTCGGGCAGGTGCTGAACGCGCACGAGTCGTTCGGCCCGTTCCAGTGGGCGCCGGCTCTGAACAACATCATGGCGATCCTCTCCTCGATCGCGTTCCTGGTGCTGTTCGGGTCGCAGCCGGACCCGACGGCGTGGACGATGCCGATGGTGCTGATGCTCGCCGGCATCCAGGTCTCCGGCTCCGTGGTGCAGTCGGCGTTCCTCTGGTACTGGACGCACCGCATCGGGCTGCGGATCCGCCTGAAGTGGGGCTTCCGCAACCTCGGCCTGCGCACCCTCGGCAAGCTCGGCATGTGGACCCTGGCGATGGTGATCCTGGGGCAGATCGGCGTGTTCGCCACTCGGTGGGCGTCCGGCCCCACGGTGGATGCGATTTCGCGCCTGCACCAGGAGGGCCGCACTGCGGAGGCGCAGAAGTATGCGGGTCTGGCGGCGCTGGACTGGTCCTACACGGTGTTCATGGTGCCGCAGGGCATCATCGCGGTGGCGCTGGTGACGAGCGTGTTCACGCAGATCTCCCGGCATGCCCGCGACGGCGATCACCAGGGCGCGTTCGAGACGTACGCGGAGACGGGCCGCATCCTGATGGTGCCGATGATCCTGTTCAGTGTGCTGTTCGGGGTGCTGGCGGGACCGATCATGTGGGTGGCGATCGGTGGAACCACGCCGACGTCCGCCGAAGCGAACGGCCTGGTGCTGGCCGCGTACATGGTGGGTCTGCTGCCGTTCGCGTCGCTGTACCTGACTAAGCGGTTCTTCTACGCGTATGAGGACGCGCGGATGAGCTTCCTGACGCAGATCCCCGTCACCGCGTTCAGCCTGGCGATGATCATTCCGATCTCGCGCCTGGTGGATCCGCAGTTCGCGACCCCGGCGGCGGCGCTGGTCACCAGCATCGGCAACCTGATGGCGTGGGGCATGGGCACGTGGATGCTGCGTCGGAAGCTGCAGCGCCTGGGGGTGCGGCCGCACGGCCTGGGCCTGACGATCTCCACGTTCCTGCGTCTGCTGGTGGCGGCGGTCGTGTCCGGCGCTGCCGGGTGGGGGCTGCTGCACGCGGCGCATGACTGGGTGTGGTCGAGCCGTCCGGTGGCGGTGCTGGTGTGCGGCGCGATCGGTGCGGTGATGGCGGCTCTGTTCATCGGTGCGGCGTTCGTGCTGCGGGTGGAGGAGATCCGCGCCATGGGGGCGTTCGTGGGCCGACGGCTGAAGCGCTCGAGGTGATCCGCACGCCGTGCGTCTACCATGGGGAAGCGGTATCGGCCGCGGGCCCTGCGCCGGGAGGCGCGTTCCGGCCGTGTGCGGCCGATGACCCGATGACTGAAGTCAGGATGACCATTGCCGAGCAGAGGTGACTGGATGGCCGAGCATTCCACGGTGGACGCATTCCTCAAGGAGTACGCGATCCTGCCCGGGTTCGACGGCGAGGGCGAGGCCCCCGCGGACTGGACGCTGCCCGCGCACCCTGTGGACGGCGCCACCTGGCATGTGGGTGAGAAGGAGGGCGGCAGCGTCCTCGTCTTCCTCGCGCGCGGGGAGATCGCCGCGGATGTGGCGGATGCGGCGCGGCGCTCTCAGCTGGTGGTGCACCAGTCGCTGGTGCCGATCGCCGCTGTTCATGAGCTGACCGACGACGACGGCACTGCCGTGGCGGCTGTCGTGTACGAGCGGGTCGATGCGCCGTCGCTGTCGGACATGGCGCGTGAGCGTGCGCTGCGCCCGGAGACGGTGCGGTCGATCGCCGGGCAGGCGTCGGTGGCGCTGGAGGCGGCGCGCCGCAAGGGTGTGACGCATCGCCTGCTGGATGAGGACCGTGTGTTCGTGGATGCGGACGCTGACCGGGTGCTGATCCTGGGTGCGGGCGTGGAGTCCGCGGCGCTGAGCGACCTGGACATCGTGGGCTTGACCTCGGGCGCCGGCCGCGGCAGCGGTGAGGGCGAGCCGGGAACGGTGGACCCGGATGCGCGGTCCCTGGGCCGGATCCTGTTCGTGGGCCTGACGGGCCGGGACAGTGAGTTCTTCGGCGGGTCCGATGTGGTGGATCCGCAGCTGGCGTCGGCGCGGACGGTGCCGGATGACCTGCGGGACATCACGGTGATGGCGCTGACGTATGTGGCTCCGCAGGTGGGCGACCCGGTGTACGAGCCGCAGGATGTGCACAATGATCTGCGGCCGTGGCAGTCGCTGCCGGTGACGCTGGAGGCGTTCGATCCGGAGCAGCGAGTGGGGGCGCCGCAGCCGCTGTCGGCGGCGCAGCTGGCCGTGATGCGCGGCGAGGAGCCGCCGGTCGAGGACGCGCCCGCTGATGATGCTCCCGCTGACCAGGCGCCCGCCGCCGGGACCGTCT
This sequence comes from Helcobacillus sp. ACRRO, assembly GCF_022347125.1. Taxonomy (NCBI): domain Bacteria; kingdom Bacillati; phylum Actinomycetota; class Actinomycetes; order Micrococcales; family Dermabacteraceae; genus Helcobacillus; species Helcobacillus sp. ACRRO. The sequence goes on along the minus strand of NZ_JAKRNG010000050.1, from coordinate 2,192 downwards.
CCGACCAGCCGGCCTCCGAGTCCGCCTCGGAGCCGACGGATCCTGCGGCCGCGTCCGGTTCCACGGCCGCCGGCGGCGCTTTCGCAGCGGGGCCCGTGGGCGACGACGCCCCGACGAGCCCCTCCGTCCTCACTGACGGCTCCGCCGACGACACCGCCCCCGGCGCCGGCACTGCTGGCGCCTCGACCGCGGGCGCTGCCGCCGCTGGCACTGCCACGGGCGGCGCCGCCGCTGCTGGCGCTGCCGATTCGGGCGCGCCGGCCACGCAGGCGTGGGGCGACGCGATCGGCCCCGCCCCCGAGTTCTCCTCCCGCACCGACAGGCAGCAGACCCGCGCTGAGGCGGAGAGCGCCGCCGCGACCGGTCCGCTGCGGGTGGCGGGCCGCACCGAGTCGCTGAGCGGGGAGCCGGCGACCACCACCGGCGGGATCGCGATGTCCAGTTCGTCCAGCGCCGCTGCGGGTGCCGCGGGTGCCGCCGCTCTCGGCGCTGCCGGTTCCGCGAGTACGGGTGGGCGCACCCCCCACGATCCGACGGGCGTGGGGTCGGTGCCGACGGCGTCGGAGGCCCCTGCGCCGGTCGACCCGTCGAAGCCGACGGGCGCGCCCGAGCCTGTCAATCCGTGGAAGCGGTCCGGGCGGTCCGCACCGGTGGAGCCGGTGCACCCGTCGGCCGCCGCAGCGCTGACCAGCGCGAACGACACCCCTCGCGGTGCCGGCGCGCCCGCGATCCCGGTGCCTGGGCGCCAGCGGTCCATGACGGAGCCGCCCACCGAGGACACCGGCGAGCGCGATTCGCCGTCGCTGCTGCGCGACGTGGTTGGGGTGGCCTTCGCATCGGACGACCCGGACTCGCTCAGCACCGGTGATGCTCGTGGTGACGGCCGCAGCTATCAGTCCCGCATCCTGATCATTCTGATGATCGTGCTGGTGGCGCTCGCCGGGTTCCTGGCGATCAACACGGTCACCTCGGTGAACCGCGACCGCGGGGTCTCCAGTGAGCCCGCGAAGACTGTGGAGCCGACCGCGACCGCGGAGTCGGAGGCTCCGGCGGAGAAGTCCCCGGAGCCGGCGAAGTCGGAGGAGCCGAAGGTCGAGCCGGCGGCGCTGAAGAATGCCGAGATCGTGTACCCGGAGGACCCCTCGAAGGCGGACTACCCGGAGAACGCGGGCCGCATCAACGACGGCGACATGGGCACCGTGTGGAAGACCAAGGAGTACGCCAGCGAGGACTTCGGCAACCTCCGAAACGGCATGGGTGTGCTGCTGAACTTCGAGAAGAAGGGCGAGGTCACCGAGGTGATCGTGCACGGTGGTGAGGCGCAGGGCGGCACCCTGGAGCTGCGCACCGTGAACCCCGACGGCACCCCCGGTGACGTCCTCGCCTCCACGGACCTGAACCCGGGTGAGATGTCGCTGAAGCCGGAGGAGCCCGTGGAGGCTGAGCGGCTGATGCTGTGGTCGCCGAAGCCGGGCGCCCTGCCGAACGGCCGCTTCCGTGTGGACGTCGCCGAAGTCGAGGTGAAGTGACTCGGTGGCGAAGCGCAGCGACCAGCCCGGGTCCCGGCGGCGCGTGACCCCGCGCCGCGCGGGAGAGCCGGGGAGCGGGCGGGGCCGTGGACGCCGCGCCCGCATCCTGAGGACTCCGCTGAAGGAGGCGATCGGGATGCCGCCGTCGATCATGCTGCTGCTGATCGCGGCCGCGATCCTGCTCGGCGTGATGCTGTCCTGGGGCCTGAGCGTGTCCAGCCAGACCTCGACCTCGGCGGCGGTGCCCGTGGGGTCGCAGTCGGAACGGGGAGTGGACGCGTCCGGCCTGCCGGTGCTGACGGAGAACTCCATCGGCAAGGAGGTGCAGCGCCTCGTGGACACCGGAACTCTGCAGAACCCCGCTTCGTTCGACGTCACCGCCTGCATGCAGGAGCAGGGCGTGGACGACCAGATCCTCATGATCGAGGAGGTGTCGTGGATGGATTCGGGGCCGGCCTGGCTGCTGGTGCACTCCGCGACCACCGCTGACGTGATCCACACCGAGGGCGGGGAAGTGAACGCGACGGTTGTGCGTTCTTCCTGTGGAACCCCCGAATCGAAGGGGGCGAGCAGTTCCCGCCTGTGGAACGGAGCCGTGAAGCTCGTGCCCACGTCCTAGATCCCGGCTCCGTCGGCCCGCCGACCGGTTCCCCCGGCCCCGAC